>JAAXXP010000025.1 GCA_013334435.1 Chlorobiaceae bacterium
CTGCTTGGATTCAATATAAATCCTGCCGATGTATTCGCCGAGAGTGCCGATGCTGATAAGCTGAAGACTTCCAAGAAATAAAATAACAACAATCAGGGATGTATAACCAGGAACATCCCTGCCGTACAGTAATGTCCTCATAAGGATAAAGGCTCCGTACAAAAACGCAAACAGGCTTCCTGATATTCCGAGATAGGTCCAGACTTTAAGCGGCGCAGTGCTGAAGCTGGTAATCCCTTCGAGGGCCAGATTCCATAACTTCCAGATCGAGTATTTTGTAAAGCCCTCTGCACGTTTTTCTCTTGTAAACTCAATGCTTGTCGTCCTGAACCCTGACCAGGCAAACAAGCCCTTCATGAATCGCTGCCGTTCCGGGAATTCTTTCAGCGCATCGATAACGATACGATCCATTATTCGAAAGTCACCGACATTCTCAGGAATTTTAATGCCGGATAACAGGTTATGAACCCAGTAAAACATCTTTGCAGTACTTCTTTTCAGCAATGAGTCGGAACTTCTGTCCGTTCTTTTTGCCAGTACCACATCGTATCCCTGAAGCCATGTTTCAATAAGCGCCGGAATCAGTTCAGGAGGGTCCTGCAGATCCGAGTCGATAGGGATGACCGCATCTCCCGAAGCATAGTCAAGACCTGCGGAGAGCGCGGCTTCCTTGCCGAAATTTCTCGAAAGCTCGATAACGATGATCCTGGAGTCAATCTGGGAAAGAAATATAAGCTTGTCCAGCGTCTTGTCACGGCTTCCGTCATCAACGAAAATGAACTCGAACTTCACCTGAGGTAGCAGGTCCAAGGTTCGGGTAAGGGTAACGAAAAAAGATTCCACCCCTTCAGATTCATTGTAAAAGGGAGTGACAATCGATACAAGAAGGTTGTCCTGGGGGGGCATCACTCTTCAAATTTTTTACTCGTACCATATCGTTCCAGGAAATGGAACAACGGTACAAGCTTATGAATCAAGACAGACTGGTGACGAACAATAACAAATGCATCAAAAACAACTATCCTGACGGCATTGAAGGGTCCCCGGGGACTCATGGCGGGGAGCTCCGCCCCGGTCATAAGAGGAAAAGGAATTTTTACCAAACGCAGGAAAGGTAGTGATTTTACATTGAGAAATCAAGAATTATGTGCAAAAGTTTATTCCGAGGCAGACAGAGAAATGCTGAGCTGAAGCGAAAAGTGCTCCCTTGAGCAACAGTCAGGGCGCCACAGCTACCTCATCTAAAATCATCTCCACAGCTTTTTCGCTGATTTTCCAGTCGCCATATCTGTATATTTCTTCCGCTGCATTAAATATCGGCACATACTTAATCCTGCTCTGCTCGCCAAGTATTTTGAAACATGGAACTGCAGGGCTTTCTTGATGAATGTCCAGAACCAATGCATTTTCAGGGCACCAAACCAGATTGGTCAGAGCCGCTCCATGACCGGCCACTATTATTTTTGCACTCCCAAATAAATCCTGCTGTTCCCTGACATTCAAATTCTCACACTCCACTATTTCAAATCCAATTTTCTCAAGTTTGCCTGTCAGCACAGCTTCATTAACCATCCTTCTGCGTGTCGCATCTTTTCTGGATATATATACCTTACGATATCCTTTCTTTTGAGATTCCTGAACACCGATTTCCTCACAGAGGGCACGACAAGTCCAGGATGGCACATTAAGTGGACTGCCTTTACCTCTATACGGGATCACTAAATCGATATCTTTCTCCCTGAAACCAAAACTGCTCCGTATTTTATCCTTTTCTATATCCAGCAGATCAAGGATGTTTTTCTGCCACGTTTTCCCGCCATCATGTATAATAAACAGGTCGAACGAATCTTTATTGAACCCCATTTTTTTTAAAAACCACCAATCGCCAACAACCTCTGTGAGAAAATGATAAAACCCGACATTTGAACTCCCAAGAAGCACTGCCCTTCTTCTGTTTTGTCTTGAAATAACTGTTGGCCCTAAAGTTATTTCCTGTATCAGACTCTTCAAATTCCAGTGTTTTTTGAATGGAAAAAAAAGAGGCATTCCCCATCTGTCCGCAAGATTCACTATGGCCTGTGCATCCGATCCGCAATTAAGCCTGTAGCCGACAACGCCTACATGTTTAACCGTTAATACCCCAGAGGCAACGATATCCCTGTGACTGATGGAATCACCTTTCCAGCATTCAACTTCATCTTGATTGCATATATCCTTTACTGACGTATAGTCTGACAACCATGGTGGTGCTGCCATCCAACTTGCATCCCTATGTCCACACAATGGCTGTTCAATATTTTTGGCAAATTTACTTATATATAAGTTAATTTGACGCTGCATATTTTTTTTAAGACCAACAATATCTTTCAGCATTTCATTTTCCAAACTATCAGGTCTTTTCAGAAAAACTCATTGATCGGAATTTCACCTAACAATTAAAAAACAAATTTTTGAAATATCGAATTGTTTCCTTAAGACCATCCTCAAGACCGATACCAGGTTCCCATGAAAGTTTTTCTTTAGCCAACTCGATTTCAGGCTTCCTTTGTCTCGGGTCATCTGAGGGCAATGGCAGATAGATCAACTCACTTCTTGAACCAGTAAGCCGGAGTACTGTTTCGGCTAACTCCTGCATAGTAAACTCCCCCGGATTACCGATATTGACCGGACCAGTAAAATCACTACCGGTATCCATCATACTAATCATGGCATCAATGAGATCGTCGACATAGCAGAAACTTCTGGTTTGTTGGCCATCACCATAAATTGTAATTGGATCCCCTTTAAGCGCCTGAACAATAAAATTACTCACCACCCGCCCATCATTGGGGTGCATTCGGGGTCCGTAGGTATTAAAAATACGAACAACCTTAATTTGCACGTCATGTTGACGCCAATAATCAAAAAACAATGTTTCGGCACAACGTTTTCCTTCATCATAACAACTCCGAATGCCTATGGGGTTTACCTTGCCCCAGTAACTTTCAGGTTGCGGATGAATTTCAGGATCTCCATAAACTTCGCTGGTACTTGCCTGTAAAATCTTAGCCTTGACCCTTTTGGCAAGCCCGAGCATATTGATTGCACCATGCACACTGGTTTTCGTGGTTTGTACAGGGTCAAACTGATAATGAATTGGTGATGCAGGACACGCCAGATTGTATATTCGATCAACTTCAACATAGAAAGGAAAGGTTATATCATGACGCATTAACTCAAAATAGGGATGAGCAAAGAGATGCTTTATATTTGCCTTGCTTCCTGTATAGAAATTATCTACACACAAGACATCATCACCACGATTGACAAGGCGGTCGCATAAATGGGAGCCAATAAAACCAGCACCACCGGTAACAAGAATCTTATCCATATGCTCTTATGGCTGAAATGCATGTTCACTCAAAAAACCTCACAAAACAGAACGGTCATATCAACAATTCACACGTAAGATTTTTACATAATTACGTCTCGCAATATTCAGCCTGCAGCAGAAAAATCAGGCAACCTGACCATATCGCTTCACCTGCATCAATTACTGCATAAACTGCCGGAGCCAACACATTGCTTGAAAATCGTTCACCACACAAACACGCCATACCTTACAGTTCCAATGCCACAGAAGGATAATACCATATTAAAACGGCGCATGCGTCTGCCTGCTACCCTTCCGTTCGCTTCCACCTGTCATGCAGCCAGAACCACTCTTCGGGGTATCTGCGGATATACCTTTCAAGCGCCAGGGTGTAGCGGCGGGCAAGCTCTTCGACGTCGGCCTTGCCTGTGCCGAGATCCGAGTAATCGATCTCTTCGTACTCCACCCGGTATCGTCCGTTCCCGATTTTCCGGCTGATGCCCACAAAAACCGGGACTCCGGTTTTCAGGACAAGAAAGGCCGGCCCGAGAAAGACCGAGGTTCTGCGGCCGAGAAAGTCCATGAAAAAACCGCCCTTCGGATCGGACTGGTCGGCAAGAATGCTCATGACTCCGCCGTTCCGCAGGGTTCTGAGCCCTTCCCGAAGAGCCTGGCGTTTATAGACCACCCTGTTTCCCCTCATGGCGCGCCACCGATTGATCTGGCGGTCTATTTCCCGGTTTTTCAGCCGTTTTACAACAACGGTGATCGGCGATACCAGAAGCCCGAACGCCATTCCAAGCAGCTCCCAGTTACCGAAATGAGCGGATATCAGCACGGCGCCCTTGTTCATTTCACGCGTTTTTGCCTGAAAGGCGCGGGCATCGACGTCAACCAGTCGGGCGGCGTCTTCGGGGGTCCTGAGAAGGGGAAGACGGAGCACCTCGAAAACATTTTCGGCAAGGTTACGGTAAACCTGTCGTGCGATACGCGTTATTTCCTCCCGACTCTTTTCAGGAAAGGTTGCCGAAAGGTTCTCTTCAACCAGATTTCTCCGGATTTTCAGAAGGGAGTATACCATGTCGCCGCAAAAACGGGCAAGCAGTGCAGCCTGAGACTGGCTGAGAATGCGCAGCAGGATACCGGCAAACATGAAAAACCGGCAGAACAACTTGTCGGCAAAAGGGTTTTTCTTCTTTCTTTTCTTATGCATGGCCGTCCGCGTATCCGGCAGATTTCCGGTCACCGGGTCCTCGCACCGAGAGGCCGAAAGCTGGCTCCCGCTCCAGGGCAAAGGATCGGAATCGCCGGGATAATGTTCTGCGGGGATAGGGTTGAACGCATGAGAGTTCGTTATAGTGGATAGTTGCTCTTGCCCTAAAGTAAACAGCTTTTCGCCTCTGAACAAATACCGCCCTGCAGCTTTCAGGCACTCACTGAAAAAGTTGTTTGTCCCCTTTCCATTGAATCGTTGCGGCTGATACGATAATTTGAAAAAAATATCCGAAATTGGCTTATATCATTTGTGTTTAATGAGCCCCATCCGCTGTTGTTATGAAACATAAACTGCTTGGCCAGAAGGAGGCCGCCGAACTGATCCGGAACTGGAAATCTGCAGGGAAAAAGGTTGTTTTCTCCAACGGCTGTTTCGATATCCTGCATGCCGGACATGTGCACTACCTTGCCGCCGCCCGTGAACTTGGCGACGCCCTGGTGATCGGCCTGAACAGCGATGCTTCGGTCAGGCGCATTAAAGGCGCGCTCCGCCCGATCTGCAACGAACTCGACCGCTCCGCCCTCCTCTGTGCCCTGGAGGCTGTGGATGCGGTAACGATCTTTGACGAGGATACCCCCGAATCACTGATCGGCATGCTGCTTCCCGACATTCTGGTGAAGGGCGCTGACTGGCAGGTAGAGCGAATTGCCGGGGCCAGAGCCGTACTTGAAAGCGGAGGCAGCGTACAAACCCTGCCGCTTATCGAGGAACGATCGACAAGCGGCATCATAGAAACCATTCTCCAACGATACGCCGGCAGGACTGACATTGGAAAAGATTAAGCACTATACGCTTGTACTCCTGACAGGAGTCTCCGGATGCATTCTTGTGCTTTCGCTCATAGCTGCGGTTGTGCTCAACAGCGGCATGCTTGACCGGTACGCACAGGAACAGATGATCGCCCTTTTCAACAAGGAGTTCCTGGGACGCCTGGAGCTGCGGGAAGTCCATCTGAACTTTCCGAACAGGGTGACTCTGGTGGCGCCTGAAATCTATGAACCGGGTTCGTCCACACCTGCTTTTTCGGCAAAAAACATCAAGTTGCGCTTTAATTTTCTCATGCTGCTGCAGCCGGAAATCAGAAGACTGTCGTTCAGGAAAATCAGCGCCGACAGCCTGCAGGCGACGGTTATCGAACGGGAGGACGGAAAACGCAATATCGATATCATTTTCACCTCCCGGGATCCCGATTCGAGCCGGGCGCCGCTGGAAAGCTTCTTCTGCAAAAAGCTCTCCGTCGATAACGGAAGCCTCTCCTGGATAAAAAACAGCGCGGGAAAAGCTCCGCTGCACTACCGGGCCGAGAACATCGATCTGAAAATCACCTCCTTCAGGCTGAAGGAGAACCTGTTCAGCGGAATCCTCGAAAAGGGTGCTTTGTCCCTGCCTTCACACGCATTCCGCCTCAGGGAGGGATCGGCAAAATTCCACTTCTCGACAAGCCGTTCGGAACTGCTTGCCCTGAAAGCGAAAAGCGGCAGGAGCAATGCCGAACTTTCAGTTTCGCTCGATGATTTCAATATTTTCGCTCCTGGGGGAACGAAGCGCTTTATCGACAGACTTGCGGAAAGCCGCTCGTTCATCAATATCAATGCCCTGAACCTGCATACCGACGATCTGAACGTTTTTTACCCCGCCCTCAGACTTCCGGAAGGCCTTTACCGTTTCAAAGGCAACGCAAAAATAGCCGACGGATCGCTTCAGGTATTTGATGCACAGCTATCCAGAGGGAAAAGCCGTCTTGCCTTCACGGGCGAACTGCTCCACCTGCAGCAGAAGGAGGCACTCTCTTTCAAGGTATCATGCGACAGCTCAACGGTTGAGCCGGTTTTTTTACAGGCCCTGTTTGCCGAAACCCCCTTCGGGAAAGCGGCCGGACAACTCGGCGCCGTAACGTTCCTGGCGAGAGCGGAGGGATCGCCCAAACAGGCGGAAACCGCTATCGATCTGATCACCGGAATCGGCAGGATATCGCTCGAAGCCGAATCGAAAGGTGCGATGGATAAACAACTCGCATGGAAAGGAGCCTTCAGGCTCGACGAGCTTGAAGCCTACCGCTTGCTCGAGGCCTCCGGCAGAAAAAGCGGCAAAAACCTGCTCAGGGCAACAGGTTCTTTCGAAGGAACCAGCCAGGGCCTGAAAAGCCTTGAAACGCTCTCACTGTCAGCCGATATCAAGGATTCGTTCTGGGGACGTCAGGATATCGAAAAAGGGTCCCTGAGTGCTGATTACAGCCGGAAAGTCCTCAAAACCGGAATTTCGCTGCAGAACAGCGCAGAGCTCATCGAGGCCTCGGGAGAGATCGACCTCAACCATCCCTCCCCGCCCTACAAGGCCAATGGCCGGATAAAGAAGATCAATCTCGCCAAAATACTGGACTCCCGCGATTTCGTGACCGATCTGAACGGAACGTTTGCCCTGAAAGGCGAGGGATTCGATCCCCGGTCGCTCAACGCAGGAATCGCCATACGTTTCGAGCCCTCTTCGATCAACGAATTCCGGTTCAGGGACAAATCCGAATGTGCTGCAGCCATAGCACAGCGTGAAGCCTCCTCTCAGGTAACGGTAAAAAGCGACTTCCTCGATGCGTCGCTCAGTGGCGACTACTCCCTGAAACAGCTGATCGGAGCCCTGCAGCTTGCAGGATACGCCGTTACCCGGGAAATCGGAATCCAGAGCCTCTGGCCTGCCGGCCTGCCGTCTGTCGAAAACCCTCCGGTACCCCAGCCGGACAACCCGTTCAAGGTCTCCTACCGAATCACCCTCAAGGACGTCACCCCGCTTGTCGTTCTGCTGCCGGTTCGCAATATGGAGATGCAGGGAAGCACGGAAGGCGAACTGCTTTACCGTAAAGGGCTTTGCACCATCTCCTCATCGTTAGACCTCACCACGTTTTCCTCCGGTTCCGGTACGACGCTGAACGCCCTTACGGCGGCGGCGGCAATGGAATGCAGCAGAAAAGGGCTTTCAAAAGCCGCAGTGAAGGGCAAAGCCGCCAACCTCACCATTGCCGGAGTGAAATCGGGTAATCTGGCATTCGACGCAATATACGCGCCGGCCCAGCTCTCTGTGGCAATTGATGGAGACCTTCCCGAGCAGGCATGGAAAATCAGTTCCGATCTCTCGGCCAGACGCAGCGGAGGAACCTATGACATCACCCTCAACAGACTCTCGCTGGGCAACAGTGGCGGCCTCTGGCAGATCCCTGCAGGCTCGCACATCACGGTGGGCAGCGCTTCGGCAACCTTCAGGAATCTGAGTATTGCCAAAGGAAACCAGCGGGTTGTGCTCGACGGCCTGCTGAGCAGCAACAAGGCCGGAACGTTCAAATGCACCCTCTCGAATATCGATCTGGCCGGCTTCAACCGGAACAGGACGGCCGGTTCACCCGGAACGATTGCCGGAGTCGTAAACGGAACACTTGTTGTAAACGGGTCCCCGGGATCCAAGACGAGCACCCTCAGCCTCAACGGACAGGCTGTCCGGTATGAAGAACTGCTGTTCGGAGGCATGCAGCTCAACGCCCGCCACATCGGAAGCCGCCTCAGTTTCGATTTCCGGAGTTCGGCTGCGCCGGTTTCAGGCGAAACCTCATCCGTTGCGATGAATACCATTGAAGGCAGCGGATCCATGCCCCTTCTGCTCAGCTACGTTCCGTTTCAGATAAGGATTCCCGATCAGCAGTCGGTGAATGCGTCATTCCGTTCCGAAAATCTTTCCGCCAGGTTTCTCGAATATGTTCTGCCTTTCTTTGAAAACGCCAAAGGCATTATTCCTACAACCCTGACCATTGCCGGACGGATGCCGAAACCGGATATCTATCTTACCACCCGTCTGCGCGATACCCGTATAACCGTCGAACCCACCCAGACAACCTATATCCTGAACGGCGATGTGGCCGTCAACCCTCGTCAGGTAGAGCTTAAGGAGATCATCGTGAGGGATTTGCTGCAGGGTTCCGGCAGAATCAGCGGCGTGATCCGGCTTGTACAGCTCGAACCCAGATCCCTCGATCTCGGCGCCAGCTTTTCGGAACTCCTGCTTTACAACAAAAAAGACCGGAAAGACGAGACATCGTTCGGCACGGTTACCGGAACAACCCGCAATATCAGGCTTCACGGCGACCTCTCCTCTCCGGTTGTCGAAGGGGCGATGCGGATCGACAAGGCCGACTTTTCGCTCTACAGAAAAGGCTCCAATGAAAGCGCAAAATATGTTGGCGCCGAAAAATTCATTGAATTCGTACCTCGTTATCCGGCTGAAAAAAAGGAAAATTCCCCGAAGAACGGTTCAGACAAAAAACCTGCCGAGTTTTACTACTCGCTGCTCGACATCCTGCAGATCAGGGATCTGAAGCTTACCGGCGCGGAACCCCTGAAATACACGGTAATTTTCGATCGCCTCCGGGGTGAGGAGCTTGAGGCATCGATCGGCAACCTTTACCTGATCGTCAACAAAAGCAACCAGCGCTACCGCCTCTACGGTTCGGTCAATATTACGGGCGGCAAGTACCGTTTTTCCAACACGAACTTCGATCTGGAAAACGGAGGAAAAATCACCTGGAACAACGCTGAAATCCGCGATGGCCGGATGGATAACCTGTATGGCGCCAAATACCTCAGCGTCACCAGTTCCCAGACCGGTGAACGGGATAACGTCCGCCTGCTGCTGGCCATAACCGGAACGCTCAATGAACCCCGCGTCGGAATGGGCTACTATCTGAACGAACAGATGCAGCCCTATGCCTCCCAGAGCATGATCGGCGGCCAGCCCAGCCAGATCGATCCCAATGCGGAAATCAACGTACTTTCCATGCTGCTTTCCAAACAATGGTACGCCCCCCCCGGCAGCACCGGGCAATACGGCAACCTTGAGGTATCGAGCGCAGGCCTCTCCACCGGAGCGGGACTGGTATCTTCACAGCTCTCCAGGATCGTGCAGAATATTGCCGGCATCGAGAGTTTCAATGTCAATCTGGGGCTCGACAAGAAAGGCGCACTCAGCGGACTCGACCTCTATTTTGCCGTCAATATTCCCGGCACAGGCGGAAAGGTGCGCTTCGTCGGCACCGGCAGCAGCCCTGATATCAAGGACAAGGCACTTTTCAACTACTATGGTACGTCACAGAAAATCGAGTACCGGGTAACGCCGAAAGTCTATCTCGAAGCCTACCGTTCCTATGGTCAGCTTACCGGCGAGGCATCGAATACAAACCTGCAGAAACCATCCGAAACCTGGGGAGCAAGCGTCTCCTACCGCGAACGTTTCCACACCTGGGAACGGTTCTGGAAACGCATAGCCCCGTCATCGGACGAGAAGAAATAAGTGCTTATATTTTTATACATTATTTTTTACCCTTTTGTAACGAACACGCCATGATTTTGAAAGGAAAAAAAATCATCCTCGGCATCTCGGGAGGTATCGCAGCATATAAAACACCCCAGCTTGTGCGCCTGCTCAAAAAGGCCGGAGCGGAAGTCCGGGTAGCGCTTACTGCATCGGGAAGCCGGTTCGTCAGCGAGCTCTCACTGGCGACCGTTTCGGGGGAACCGGTTTTCAGGGAAATGTTTCCCCCTCTGGACCTTCCGGGAACGGATTTCACCCGGCATATTTCCCTCGGAGAGTGGGCGGACGCACTGGTCATAGCTCCCGCCACGGCAAACACCATCGCAAAGCTGGCTGCAGGATTGTGCGACGACATGCTCACGGCATGCTTCATTACGCTTCGCCCCGGAAAGCCGGTACTGATTTTTCCGGCAATGGACGGCCAGATGTACCGCTCCGGCTCGCTTCAGCGCAATATCGCCCTGCTCACCGGTCAGGGATGCACCGTTATCGAACCCGAAAACGGTGATCTTGCCTCAGGACAGTGCGGAACCGGACGGATGCCGGAACCCGACGTCATCGCCCAACGCATCGGCATGGCGCTGCAGAACGCCACCCCTGACTCTCCGCTCAGGGGACGCCGCGTAGTCGTCACCGCCGGTCCGACAAGGGAAAAAATCGACGGTGTCCGTTTCATCTCGAACTACTCGTCGGGCAAAATGGGGTTCGCCCTTGCCGAAGCTGCCAGAGAACGGGGCGCGGAGGTAACCCTTATCACTGGCCCGGTCCATCTGGAC
This sequence comes from Chlorobiaceae bacterium, assembly GCA_013334435.1. Classification (GTDB taxonomy): domain Bacteria; phylum Bacteroidota; class Chlorobiia; order Chlorobiales; family Chlorobiaceae; genus Chlorobium. The sequence continues at coordinate 10,751 of JAAXXP010000025.1, forward strand.
ACCCCTGTGGGCGTGGAACGTCTTGATGTCGAAAACGCTTGTGAAATGTACGAAGCGGCAAAGTCGCTGTACGGACTCTGTACGGTTTTCATCGCCGCCGCCGCCGTTGCCGACTACCGCCCTGAACAGGTGCTTGAAGGCAAGCTGAAAAAAAACAGTTCGCACCTGCAGCTGAATCTGATAAGAAATCCCGATATTCTTGCGGAATTCGGTACAGGAAAGCGCCCGGATCAGCTTGCGGTAGGTTTTGCCCTTGAAACCGGTGACGGACTTGAAGAAGCCTACAGAAAGCTGCAGGAAAAAAATCTCGATCTTGTGGCATTCAATACGTTCGACCGGAAAACATCGGGCTTCGAAGTGGATACCAATGTGCTTACCCTGATTGACCGGAACCACACAGAAACCGTCCTGCCCCTTATGCAGAAAAAGGATGCCGCGAGACAGCTGCTCGATTGCATAGAGCAACTGATGCATTCCGGACGGTAAAACAAGAAACAGTACGTTAGTTATGCAGGGCCTGTTATTTGACGAAAGCCGACAGCAGCCGACGGCTGCAGGGGGAGATAAACCCTTGTACAGCGATTTGCAGGAGCTTTACGAAGGCTCGAAAACCTGTACGAAATGCCGTCTGGCGGCCACCCGTAACAACTTCGTGTTCGGTGAGGGAAATCCGAAAGCCCGCCTTGTCGTTATCGGTGAAGCACCGGGAGCCGATGAAGATGCCCAGGGTCGCCCTTTTGTCGGTCGTTCCGGACAGCTGCTCGACAAAATTCTCCTGGCGGTAGGCTTCCGGCGTGAAGATGTCTTTATCTGCAACATTATCAAATGCCGTCCCCCGCAGAACCGCAATCCGCAGCAGGATGAGATCGCCAGCTGTCTTCCCTGGCTGCAGAACCAGCTTGAACTGATCGACCCCGGCATGCTGCTGCTGCTCGGACGAGTGGCCGCCAATACGCTCCTCGACAACAATCTGTCGATGGGGGCCATGCGAGGGAAAATCATCGGCTGGAAAAAATTCGACTGCGTGGTAACCTACCACCCGGCAGCATTGCTGAGAAACCCGAACTGGAAAAGGGGTTGCTGGGAGGACGTCCAGCTTATGCGCCGTCACTACGATACCCTTCAGGGGAAGAAGAGCGATTCACAACCATGACACGAACATCAGGCAAATCCAAACCCGACGTCATCGATTTCAGCCAGGATATCGATTTCAGCAGGGAAAGCCGAATTCCGCCATACTCGTCGGAAATCGAGCAGGAGGTGCTTGCCTGCCTTCTGCTCGAAGAGGACCCTGTCGAACAGGTCATTCAGATTTTCGGTGAAAACGGCGCCGAGGTTTTCTACGAACGCCGGCATCAGATCATTTTCACCGCCATGATGCAGCTCTACCATAAACGGCAGGCTATCGACCTCATTACGGTCAGTGAGGAGCTGCTGAAAATGAACGAACTGGAGCCCGTAGGCGGGAGGCACTATCTGGCAGAGCTTTCCGGAAAGGTGATCAGTGCGGCCAATGTGGAATACTATGCCCGCCTTGCCAAGGAGAAATATCTTTACCGGCGGATGATCTCCATATCGGCAAAGATATCCTCGGCTGCCTACAGTTCGTCGATGGATATTTTCGATCTTGTCGAACACGCTTCGCAGCAGTTTTTCAATATCTCCCAGGCCGGCATCAAAAAGAAGGCCTCGCCGATCAAGGACCTGGTCAAGAACGGCATCCGCATTCTTGAAAACCTCAGAGCTTCCCAGTCATCCATTACCGGCATCGGATCCGGGTATTCCGAACTCGACCAGCTTACCGCCGGGTTCCAGCCATCGGATATGATTATCATCGCGGCACGGCCGTCAGCCGGAAAAACCGCATTCTCTCTGGCTCTTGCCCGTAACGCCTCGGTCGATTTCAACACTCCGGTGCTGTTTTTCAGCCTTGAAATGGCGGAAGTGCAGCTTGCCATCAGGCTCATGTGCGCAGAAGCCTATGTGGAATCGCAGCTTGTCCGAACCGGGCGCATCACCCCGGAAATGATGGCAAGGATCATCAACAGCATGGACAAGCTGAACGACGCAAAACTCTTCATCGACGATACGCCGGGTATCTCCATCATGGAACTGTCGGCCAAAACCCGCAGGATGAAACAGGAACACAATATCGGCATGGTTGTGGTGGATTACCTGCAGCTGGTCACTCCTGTCAGGGACGGAAGATCCAACCGGGAACAGGAGATCGCGCAGATATCCCGCTCGCTCAAGGCGCTGGCCAAGGAACTGAACATTCCTGTTATCGCCCTTGCCCAGCTGAACCGTTCCGTCGAGCAGCGTTCCGGAGACAGACGCCCGCAGCTGAGCGATCTGAGGGAATCCGGTTCGATTGAGCAGGACGCCGACGTTGTGATGTTTCTTTCACGTCCGGAAATGTACGGAAAGGACACCTTCGAGGATGGTTCGTCCACAAAAAACATCGTCGAAATTGTCATCGGCAAACAGCGAAACGGACCGATCGGCGATATCCGCCTGCTGTTCATGAAAAATTACGGACGCTTTCAGTCAACGGCGAATGTCTATATTTCAGGCGGACAGGATGAAGGATTCCATGAAGATGCCCCGCATGCGATGCCCGAACCTCCGGAATCACGCAATATCCCTTCGGCATCCTTTATCAATCAGGACGACGCACCCTTTTAAGCAGAGCGAATGAGCGAGAAAACCACAGGGCAGCCTGCCCTCCCCTCCAGAGTGGGAAAGGTCCAGAAGAAAAATCCGGCATCCCCGGCAGGCCTCCCTGCCGAGGATGCCTACCGCGGCATTGGAGCATCGCGAGGCATAGCCATCGGAACATCCTATGCATTTGAAAAAGAGCAGTACGATCACGAGGCCAAAACACTTGAACCCGAAGAGATAGATGGCGAGATAGAGCGGTTTGTCGTTGCGCTGCACCGTTCGGAAAAAGAGCTGAAAAAAATAGAACGCGTCACGACACGAAAACTCGGCAAGGGATATGCGAACCTTTTCGAAGCCCAGATCATGCTGCTGCACGATCCGGTGCTGACCGAATCCATCTCCGGTCGAATCAGGGAAGAACAGAAAACCGCCGCTCTTGTCATCGACGAGGAGTTCGGACGCTACCTCGAACAGTTCAGGAATTCCGACGACCAGTACTTTCAGGAACGCGCCTGCGATTTCAGGGATATCAAGGAGCGGATCATCAGGAACCTGCACATCAGAAAACTGCACTCGTGGATACCTGAAGGCACCATCGTTATTTCAGAACATCTCTCCCCTGCCGACGTCATTCTGCTGAGCCGCAGCAATGTAAAAGGATTCGTCACCGATACCGGCGGCCAGACCTCTCACATTTCGCTGATCTGCAAATCGCTGAACATCCCTATGGTTGTGGGGCTCGGCAATTTCTCGCAAACGGTGGAATCCGGCAAGCAGATCATCATCGACGGCACAACCGGCACCGTCGTGATCAACCCGTCGGAAAAAACCATTGAACACTACAACAGAAAACGGGACGACGAACTGCAGAGTGAAGCCGATGCCTCGCTGACTGCCGAGCAGCCCGCCTACACACGCTGCGGCGTCAGGATATCGTTTTACTCGAACATCGACTTCAAGGAAGAGCTGGCGGCAATCAAGACGACGGGATCTGAAGGGGTTGGCCTTTTCAGAACCGAAAACCTGTTTATCGACGGAACCAAGGTGCCGAGGGAATCGGAGCAGTTGAACTACTACCGGGAGATGGCCGAAACAATTGCTCCGATGCCGCTGGTGGTCCGCCTTTTCGATATCGGCGGCGACAAGCTGCTCTATTCTCCGGTCAGGGAACCCAATCCCAATCTCGGGTGGCGGGGCATCAGAATTCTCATCGATGTTCCGGAAATCCTTGAAAACCAGCTCCGGGCTGTGCTGAGGGCAAACACGCACGGCAATATCCACATTCTGCTGCCGATGATCACCTCCATCGAGCAGATCCGTTTCATCAAAGAGAGGCTTGAAAAGCTCTGCAACCAAATCACCGATGAAACCGGCTTGGCCTGTGAAAAGCCTTTTGTCGGGGCGATGATCGAGGTCCCTGCAGCTGTGGAAATTATCGAAGAGATCACCCGGTGCGTCGATTTCGTAAGCATCGGAACCAACGATCTGACCCAGTACACCATTGCCGTGGACAGAAACAATGTCATTGTCCAGGATCTGTTCGACAAGTTTCACCCGGCCATTATCCGGCAGCTCTACCGGGTCATCTCCACAGCACAGAAAAACCGCTGCCCCGCATCCATCTGCGGCGATATGGCTTCCGACAGACTTACCCTCCCCTTTCTCATCGGCTGCGGCCTGAGAAAATTCAGTGTGGTTAGTGCCGATATCGCCAAACTGAAAAAAATGGTCTCCAGCATTACCCTCGCAGAAACGGAACTCCTTGCCGGCGAGTGCCTCGAACTCGCTTCTGCGGAAAAAATAAAAAGCCGCCTGGAAAATTTCCTGGCAACCCTGTAACGGCAGAGCCCCTCGAAAAACCGGTTGATCAGGGTTTTTCGAAGGGCTCTTTATGCGTTATACAAGGGAAGTCTCAGGGCCGCAGATCCTCGATCTTGGCATCCCGTCGCAATGTGGCGAAATACTCGGCAAAGAACTGTTCCTGCTTTGCCCGAACGAGGTTCGGCAGTATTCCGGCTTTTACCTCCTTCAAATTGATATCCCCGGCCATCACCCGCTTGTCGAGCCTGACAAGGGCATAGCCCATCATCGACTTGACAGGCCCGGAGAGCTTTCCTGCTTTCATTGCGGAAATCGCCTCAACCAGCGGCCGGTCAATGCCGTAACCGGGAATGTAACCGTCAGTCCAGCGGATATCGTCCGCCCTGACGATCGTAAACTCCTTGTTGGCCGCGGCAAGCGATTCGAGGGTTGCTCCGGGTCGCGCCGCAAGGGCGGCGAGCTTCTTTTCAAGCGCCAGCTCTCTCTTTTCACGGGCCAGTTCCGCAGTGATGACTTTCTTCAGGGTATCGTCGAGCTGACGGTATCCGGTATCGTTCTTTCCGGTCAGACGCATGACGTAAAATCCCTTATCGGTTTCAATCACGTCGGAAAGATCACCTTCGGATCCCTTGAAGGCGAATGCTATGATCTTTTCGTTATAACCGACAGGTCCGATCGGAGTGTGTCTGCCGAACTCTCCGGTTCTTGCGATACGGAGTTTTTCGGCTTCGGCGCTCTTGTTGAACCCCTGATCCTTCGCCTGCATCTGAAACGCCGTGGCAAGACGCCTGGAGCTGTCGACCGTTTCCGTTGACGGACGTATCAGCCGGACAACTTCGGAGCAAACCAGTCTGCTCTGATCGAAACCGGACACCTTGATGATATGCAGGCCGAATTTCGTCTGCACCGGTCTGGCGAGAGCGCCGGGACGGGTGCTGAATACGGCTTCGGAAAATTCCGGAACGACGCTCTTGCGTCCGAACCACCCAAGATCACCGCCTCTTGCGGCGCTGCCGGGATCCTGCGAATACTCTCTGGCCAGCACCTCAAAGGGTACTCCTTCCTGAAGCTTCTTGTAGATCGTCACCATGCGAGCCCTTACGCTGGCTACATCATCACGGCTCGAAGGGTTGAAACGAAGCAGAATATGCGACGCTCTGGCAACCGGTTCACCGGCTGCAATTTTCTTGACCTTCAGCATCCGGTAGTAGCCGTTGTCGGCAACAGGACCGATAACCGAGCCCGGCTTGGCATTCCCGGGACTGAAAACAACCGCGCCGGCGGCCGGTGAAAAATCCGCACGGCTCAAGGGCACATCGATGCCGGTGGGACGGTCGCTCTGAACCCTTACATAATCGCTGTCATTCTGCGTTGCAGCAAACTCCTTGCGCATGCCCTCAAGCTCGTTGCGCACCACCGCACTGTCTTTCGAGGAGGGTACGATCGGGAAAAACACATAATCGGCTTTTCTCGACGGCGGCTGCTTGAGCATATCCTTGTGCCCGTCGTAGTACTTCTGTATCTCGTCGGCCTTTACGGGAAAGTTGCTGTCAGGACCAGCAAAACTCAGGGGAACGGGGATAAAGGAGGCGGAAAACCTGGTGTACTCCCGTTTGACGACAGCGTCAAGTTCCCGATCGGTAACCGGCACCATGGTCTGCAGGGCCCGGATAAGCTTGTTCACCTTCAATTCGCGGCGGACGATATCTTCGATCTGAAGCCACATCTCCTTGTTCTTGGGATCACGACGCGCGGCATCCAGCTTCTGGCGGTCGATCACTCCGGTAGCGGGATTGACGAAATTCTGCCGGATGATCATGGGAGGATTGTCTCCGTCGAGTGCCGCAACAATCTCACTGTCCTCGACGGTAATGCCGAACTTTTCAAACTGCTCTTCAAGCAGTGTCTGATCGACGGCAATCTTCCATGCCTGCTCCTGAAGCCCGAGTTCAACTTCAGGCGTTATCTCGACTCCGGGATTGTTTCTGCGGAAATTTTCGGAAAACTCCTTGTAAATCTCTTCGTAGCGGGCCTTCGACACCTCTTTCCCGTTCACCTTTCCGGCCGCACTGCCCTGTTTTCCGTTAAAACCGGTAAAGTTCATTCCCCACTCGAAAACAATCAGCGCGAGAAATGCCGCCAGTAGCGTGTACAGAATAATATGCGTCTTATCCCGCATGCTGGACATTAAAGCCATAACACATCACCTCTTGAATAATATTAATGAAATATCAGCCCTACATTCTTCAACTGCACCCCTTTTCACGAGCGATTTGTACAGCAAATTAACAGAGAAGCATTTCAATTCCAACCCTCCCTGCCGATCAGCGGAACAAAAGCGAAATGGTGAAAAAGCTCCTTTTCAAACCTGTCGCCCGAACGCCTGCAGACGGTCATCTGCTGCGTATCCTGCCCCCCCACAGGAATAACCAGACAGCCATCCGGGGAAAGCTGCCCGAGAAGATGCTGCGGACAATCCGGAGCGGCCGCCGTAACCATGATACCCTCGAACGGGGCCTCTTCCTCCCAGCCAAGGGAACCATCCGCAAGCCTGCACCTGACCGGAATGCCGAGAGACCTGAAGAGCCTTGCCGCCCGCTCGTACAATTCGGGAATGCGCTCAACCGAATAAACCCTGTAACCAAGCGCATCGAGAACCGCCGCCTGATAGCCCGACCCCGTGCCGATTTCAAGCACCTTTGCCGGCGGCGAACATCGCGCTGCAAGCAGGGAGGTCATATAGGCAACCGTATAGGGCTGTGAAATGGTCTGCCCGTATCCTATCGGCCAGGCCGCATCATCATATGCATAATCAAGGCTTTCCTCATGAACAAAACGGTGCCGTTCGACACTTCCGATGGCTTCGAGCACCCGTTCATCGATAATGCCTTTACGACGGAGGTCCCGGACCATTTCGCTCCGCCTTGCGGCCATAATCTTTTCGGATTCATTCATTGGAAACTCCTCCGGAAAAAGATAGTTATCCGCAGTTCCAAAAGCCTTATTTTCAGCATTACCGTTACCTGCATTAACCAGGCACCGCTAATATTGCATCAAAATCCAGAAAAAACAATTCCCGGAGGGCAGTTCACCCTTGCGGGCGGCATGGAAAAGCAGGGCGCCTATCTGCTGTTCATACGGCTTGCAAAAACCGTTCAGCTGCCTTTCGGCCGCTTCCGGAAAGGAAACCCGCTGCTCCTGCCCGCCGGCTGCTATCTCTATCTCGGCTCGGCACTCGGCAAGGGGAACAACCGGTACCCGCTTGCACGGCGCCTGATGCGGCATGCGTCAAGAACCGCAGGGAGAACGCCGCATGCCATAAGAAAAGCTTTGCAGCAGATGCTGCTGGAAAACGGCATGGCTGCAGAAACACCGCAGGCCGCTTCCGAAAAAAAACCGCACTGGCATATCGATTACCTGCTCGACCGTCCGGAATCATGTATTTTCCATATCCTGATCATCCGGAGCCCGGAAAAACTCGAACCGGTTCTGGCCCGCCACCTCGAAGCGGCTCCCGAAACCTCTGTTCCCGCGGCTCGGCTCGGAGCGCAGGACACGAAAAACAGTACCCATCTTCTCTACTGCACCGATTACGGCCCGCTGCTCGTCCGGCTCCTCGGGGAACTTCCGGATATGGGCGTAACCACCTGCTCCAGCGAACACTACTCCTGACGGCCCAGGAGCGCCTCGACAAACTTTTCCCGGTCGAACAGCTGCAGGTCGTCGATTTTTTCGCCGACGCCTATGTATTTCACCGGGAGCTTCAGTTCCCGGGAAATGGAGAGCACGATCCCCCCCTTGGCGGTACCGTCGAGCTTGGTAAGCACCAGGCCGGTCACATTGACGAACTTCGTAAACTCCCTTGCCTGCTGGACGGCGTTCTGACCGGTCGTGCCGTCGAGCACCAGCAGCACTTCATGGGGTGCGGCAGGCACCTTCTTCCGGGCAACCCGCATGATTTTGGCGAGTTCCTCCATGAGATGGCTCTTGTTGTGCAGCCGGCCGGCGGTATCGACAAGCACCACGTCGGTATGGTGAGCCACGGCGGAACTGACCGCATCGTAGACTACCGATGCCGGATCGGCGCCCTGGCCCTGGCCGATGATCGGAACTCCAGCCCGGTCGGCCCATATCTTCAGCTGCTCATATGCTGCGGCCCTGAAGGTATCGGCGGCGGCGATAACGACCTTCTTGCCTGCCTTGTCGTAATTGCGGGCGAGCTTGGCGACACTGGTGGTCTTGCCGGCGCCGTTCACGCCGACCACAAGAATCACATAGGGACGTTCGGGAAGCTGCGCGTCAAAATCAAGAGGATGCGCGCTGTCGGTATCGAGAAGCATCTGCTGAATCTCTTCCATCACCATCCCGTTCAGCTCACCCTCCGAACGATAGGTCTCCTTTTTTGCCCGCTCGGTTACCGCTTCGACGATGCCGAGCGTGGTTTCAACTCCGACATCGGCAGCAACGAGAATGGTTTCCAGCTCCTCAAGAAACTCATCGTCGATTTCGGTTTTACCCTGCGTGATGACGGAAAGCTTTTCACGAAACGTATCCCTTGTCTTGCTGAGTCCCTCTTTAAGGCGCGATATTTTGAAATTGTCGAAAAAACCCATGATGAACGGAAAAATGTCTATGTTTATTTACTTGCAATGAGTGGAGCATCCGCTCCGGCGGCATTTCCGGATATTGCCGTACATTGCTGCATACTTATCCCTTGCGTTGCACCCGGATTTTACCGGGGGCCTCCAAAAAGTGTCACGAGCGGGTACAGAGCAGGCCGGACGAAGCGGAGAAACCTGAGTCCCGGTAAACCGGGATGAAGATTTCGATCCTGACGCATCGGGATAACGCAGCAATCTGCTCACGCAACAAGTTATAGAGGTGCCCTTCAATGTACGTAAAAATATGCCATACAAAGCCATCTCGGATATCGGCGAGTTCGGACTGATCAGCCGGCTCTCGAAACTTGTCGAGCCAACCCTCGCCGAAGCCCCATCCCTGGTGAAAGGAATAGGGGATGACTGTGCCGTCTACCGGCTTTCGGAAACCCTGATGCAGGTCGCGACAACCGACCTGCTTGCCGAAGAGGTGCATTTCGACCTGCTCTTCACGCCGCTCCGGCATCTCGGCAGCAAATGCATCAGCGTCAACGTGTCGGATATCTGCGCCATGAACGCCCTGCCGACCTATGCTCTGGTCTCCCTTGCCATACCGCCCTCTTTTTCCGTCGAGATGATCGAAGAACTCTATCGCGGCATGAGCCATGCGGCCTCCGGTTACGGGCTGGCCATTGCCGGAGGCGATACCTCTTCATCCCGATCCGGACTGGTGATCACCATCTCCATGACCGGTGAGACGGCAAAAGAACGGCTCACCATGCGCAGCGGTGCAAAACCGGGGGATTTGATCTGCGTGACCGGCACGCTTGGAGGGGCCGCTGCAGGCCTGAAAATGCTTATGCGGGAAAAAAACATCATGCTCGACCATCTGTCGAACAACGAACCATACAGCAAAAGCCTCATGGCCGACCTGCAGGAGTACAGCGATGCCATCCGCCGTCAGCTTCTGCCCGCCGCACGGCTCGACACGATCCGGCTTTTTCACGCTTCAGGCGTCACACCGAGCGCAATGATCGACATTTCCGACGGGATCAGCTCCGATCTCGGACATCTGTGCCGGTGTTCGGATACCGGTGCGCTTATTCATGAACGAGCCATCCCCGTCAACACCCAGGCCCGGGAAATAGCCGATGAACTGCAGGAGGATGCCCTTGCCTGGGCTCTGTCGGGTGGCGAGGACTACGAGCTGCTCTTTACCCTGCCGAAGGAACAGGCCGCTTTCCTGGCCGGCAACCGGGATATCTCGGTTATCGGGGAAATAACGGAAAAGGAGAAAGGCGTCCTGCTCTCCGATATCTACGGAATGACCCTCAGCCTCGACGATCTCGGCGGCTACGACCATTTCAGGACGTGAGGCCGGGAGCCGGATCATTCGAACGGCTCACCGCTGCAGGACAGCACCGGAAGCCGGAAATTCCAGGCCTCACGGATTAATAGCGGCGCGATTATTTTGTTAAAAACAGGGAAGATAGTAAATTGACTTCCCTTCCCGGATTTTCCGGATGCCGAAGTGGCGGAACTGGTAGACGCCCAGGACTTAAAATCCTGTGTTCAGCAATGGACGTGCGGGTTCGATTCCCGCCTTCGGCACCACAATCCACATGCTTTCCCCTCGAAGACTTGCCCATTATCCCTGATATTGACTACCTTTGAGGAGGTGGCGCGCCCACCCTTCCTGTTTTCTCAGCGTTTTTTCGCAAACAAAAATCTTACCGCCATGAGTGCCGATCTCACCAAGGTCATCCTCGAAGAACACGAATTGCCAAGACAGTGGTACAACATCCAGGCCGATCTGCCTTCGCCCATGCCGCCGCCTCTTGGCATGAACGGCCTGCCGATTTCGCCCGACGATCTCGCCAGAGTGTTTCCGATGAACCTGATCGAGCAGGAAATGAGCACCGAAAGATGGATCGACATTCCCGAAGAGGTGCTCGGCATCCTGAAGCTCTGGCGTCCCTCTCCGCTCTACCGGGCCAAAAGGCTTGAAAAAGCTCTCGGCACTCCGGCGAAAATCTACTACAAGAACGAAGGGGTATCTCCTGCCGGCAGCCACAAGCCGAACACGGCCGTTGCGCAAGCCTGGTACAACCGGGAATTCGGCATCAAATATCTCACCACCGAAACCGGAGCGGGCCAGTGGGGCAGCGCCCTGGCCATGAGCTGCAAACTGATCGGCATCGAGTGCAAGGTGTTCATGGTGCGCATCAGCTTCGACCAGAAGCCGTTCAGGAAGATCATGATGAAAACCTGGGGAGCCGAGTGCATCGCCAGCCCGAGCACCCAGACCGCCGCAGGACGCAGAATCCTGGAGGAGATGCCCGATACGCCCGGAAGCCTCGGCATCGCCATCAGTGAAGCTATCGAGCAGGCCGTCGAACGCGATGATACCCGCTATGCGCTCGGCAGCGTCCTGAACCATGTGATGCTGCACCAGACCATCATCGGACTTGAAGCGAAAAAGCAGTTCGATAAAATAGGGCTCTATCCGGATGTCGTGATCGGATGCGCCGGAGGCGGGTCGAATTTCGCCGGCATAAGCTTTCCGTTCATCTGCGATAAAATCCACGGACGCCAGGTGCAGATCATCGCCACCGAACCGGAGGCCTGCCCGACCCTGACCAGAGGTCCCTACATATACGATACCGGCGACGTTGCGAAAATGACGCCGCTTCTGCCCATGCACAGCCTGGGACACCGCTTCATTCCTCCAGCCATCCACGCCGGCGGACTGCGCTACCACGGCATGGCCCCGCTGGTGAGCCATGTCATGCAGCTTGGCCTCATCGAAGCCACCGCGCTGCCGCAGAGCGAGTGCTACGAGGCGGCGCTGCTTTTCGCCCATACCGAAGGGTTCATTCCCGCGCCTGAAACCTCGCACGCCATCGCCCAGACAATCCGTGAAGCGAAAAAAGCGAAAGAGGAGGGAAAGGAGAAGGTGATCCTCATGAACTGGTCAGGTCACGGACTGATGGACCTGCAGGGTTA
>JAAXXP010000139.1 GCA_013334435.1 Chlorobiaceae bacterium
AGGCGCTTGGATTCATCGCCGAACGGGACGACCCGCTGGCCATCTACCTTTTTTCATCGAGAAGGGCGACAGGAAAAAAGGTTCTCCGCCGGACCCGTTCGGGGGGATTCTGCTGCAACGATCTGCTCTTTCAGTCGGCAATACACACGCTTCCATTCGGCGGAACCGGAAAAAGCGGGTTCGGCGCCTATCACGGCAAGGCCGGATTTGAAACCTTTTCCTTGCAGCGAAGCGTTCTGTTCAGGTCGGTATATCCTGATCCGGCATTGCGTTATCCGCCTTATGGCGGAAAGAAGTTCGGTTTTCTCAAACGGCTCGTTTCCCTGTTCGGCTGATGTTTTTTCAGTCAGGCAGTCTGACTGGCCAAATGAAGCAATTATGGATGCACAAAAACAAACTGCTCTTGCGCTCGGCGGCGGCGCGGTGCTTGGCGCGGCCCATGTAGGAGTGCTCCGGGCTCTCGATGAATTGCATATCCCCATCGCCATGATCAGCGGCACCAGTATCGGTGCGTTCATAGCCTCGCTTTTCGCTTTCGGCAAGAGCTGGCAGGAAATCCGTGAGATCGCTCTGGGGCTCGACTGGCTGGACCTGTCAGGTCCGGTGCTTTCGCAGTACGGACTGCTGTCGAACAGGAAGTTCGGCGATATCGTCAACCGTCTGCTCGGGCATAAAAATATCGAGGATGCCTCGATTCCTCTTTTCATGATTGCCACCGATATCGGAACCGGAAAAGAGGTTGTTTTCAGAAAGGGTGATGTGGCTTCAGCGGTGATGGCGAGCAGCTGCATCCCCGGCGTATTCAGGCCCGTGGACTATTGCGGCGCGCTGCTGGTCGATGGCGTGCTTGTGGAAAATGTTCCTGTTTCGCCGCTGCTCGCCTGCGACGGAGCGAGGGTCGTCTGTGTGGATCTCCTTGGCCGTCATGCCTTCAAAAAGCCTGAAAATATTGTAGGTCTGCTGCTTAACGCCTTTTACAGCACGATTACCAATACCACCGCCATACAGACCGGCAAGGCGGATTTGTGCATTATACCGGATCTTTCGGCATTCAGTCTGGTTGATACGTCCAGGGTATCCGATATTATGGATATCGGATACCGTGATGCGTATTCCGCCCTCAGCATGTGGCTCGAGCAGGCAAATGCAGGAGGGAATCTTGATTAAAAACCCGCAATGGGTTAATTTAAGCGGTTCTGCCGGTATTCCCCTGCTGAATGATTCCGAAATCACAATCGAGGGTGATCATGTCGGCGACTGGAGCTACGATACCGGTTATGCCCTTACGGCGGCAATCGGTCTCGACAGCGGGAAATACCGTGTGGAGGCAGAGGTGGGCTATCAGGAAAACGACCTTGAGGGTTTCGCTCAAAAGGTATCGATGATGACCTGCCTGGGGAACGGCTATCTGGATTTCGAACTCCCTGCGGCAGGCATAAAACCATTTGTTTCGGTTGGTCTCGGTTTCGCCACGGTTGAATGGAGCGACGATACGGTGTTCGCCTGGCAGATCGGTGCGGGAGTAGGGTTCAGTGTTGCTCCGAAAGTGACGATCGATGCGAAATACCGGTATTTTGCCACCTCCAATCCCGAACTTGCCGATGATGAGGAG
>JAAXXP010000111.1 GCA_013334435.1 Chlorobiaceae bacterium
TCGGCCTCCCTGACGGCATCTCGGGAATTGCTGACCGCCGTTACCCGGTGTCCCCGCGATTCCACGAAAACCGACAGGGTCTTCCGGATATTGATTTCGTCGTCCACGACGAGAATGTCGAGTTGTGCCATTGAATGCTTGCTGTAGATGGATGTAATCCGTATGCCTGCAATATAGGATGTTCAGGTCGAAGGGACCCGAATCACTTTGTGTTGATGCAGCGTACCACGGTGTCGTGCAGCAGGGGACGGAACTTGCGGATGCTGATGTTTTCCGATGTCGGGTGGACGCGGTTGCTGAGCATGATGACGGCAAGATCCTTTTCCGGATCGACCCAGATGCTGGTGCCGGTAAAGCCGAGATGTCCCCATGAGGAGGCGGAAAATGCCGTTCCTGCCGAAGATGAGCCTTCAAGCGAACGCAGATCCCATCCCAGAGCCCGAGGGGCCTTTCCGCTTCTCGACGTGAACATGCGCACGGTTTCCGGTCTGAAATACCGTTTTCCTTTGTACGATCCGTTCTGCATCATCATGCTGACATACGTAACGAGATCGCCGGTTGTGGAGAACAGTCCGGCATGGCCGGCGACGCCGCCGAGCAGCGCGGCGTTCTGGTCGTGAACGAGGGGGCGTTTCATGCTGAAATGCCATGAGGTATCCTGCTCGGTCGGTGCAATCGAGCCGAGAAGGCCGGAGGGCGGATTGAACAGGGTTCGGCGCATGCCGAGCGGCAGGGAGAAGCGCTGGCGGAAGTTGGCGTCGAGGCTTTTTCCTGTCACGGTTTCCACGATCCTTCCGAGCGTGATGAATCCGAGGTCGCTGTAGAGGGTCGCGGTTCCAGGCGGAGAGATCAGGGTGTCGTCGTCGATGGCGCTGCATACCTCCTCGGGGGTGCGGCAGCTCTTGTAGAAAAAGGTGTGGGCCCGCAATCCCGAATTGTGCAGCATGAGGTTGCGCACACTGACCTTCTCTTTTCCGCGTCCGGCAAATGCCGGCAGGTAGCGCGCGACCGGGGCATCGAGATCGAGCGAATCCCGTTCGACGAGCTGCATGACGATGCTTGTGGTGACCACGGCTTTGGTGAGGGAGGCAAGGTCGTAGATGGTTGTCGTATCTGCGGACGGGGATGCTGCGGAGTAGGTGTACCGTCCGAAAGCGCGGTGGAATACGGTTTTGCCCCGATGGATCACGGCGATGCTTGTGCCGGGAAATACGCCGTCCCTGACGGCTTCCAGGGCAATTCTTTCAAGTGGTCCGAAGTCCGCCGCGTTTGCCCTCCGTGGGCCGGACGCGGCGGAAAGCGCCAGCATCAGGATGAGAAGTGTGCGGCGGATGAGCATGTTTCATATCCTCAGAATACCGAGAACTTGACGTACCGTTTGGGGTTCTTTTTCAGATCGACCAGTACCGAATCGAGTGAAGAAAGCGTCTGGTTCAGGTTGTTGTAAAGGGCCGGATTGGAGTGGAGCTGGCCGAAAGTCCCCTGGTCGCTCTCAAGCTTGGCCATCAGGGCTTCGGTTTTCTCGGCCGCCTTGTTCAGGCGGGAAACGGTCTCTTCGGTATTTTTTGCAAGATCTCCGTCGTTGATGAGCTTCGGCAGCAGTCCGTTGCCGCTGGATGCTTTCCTTGAAAGTGCGGACAGTTCAGCGGAAGTGCTCTTCAGGCTGCTGACGGTTTCGGCAAGTTCGGCGCCCATTTTTTCATCGGATACCAGCCTTCCGGCCACGCCCTTGCCGCTGTTGATCTTGTCGAGCAGCAGGTTGATTTTGGCCAGAGCCTGGTTTGCTCCTCCGGTAAGTTCCGCCATGCCGTCCTCTGCATCGAGGGCGATGAAATCGCCATTTTTCACCTGCGGACCTTTTCCGGTTATGATATCGACATATTTATCGCCAAGCACGCCCAGCGAACGGATGGTTGCCTTGGCGTCTTTGGTGACGAGCACCGCGAACTCGTTGCGCAGCCTGAGCTCGGCGACAACGTAGAGCGAGTCGTTGTTGGTGACGAAGTCGAGCTTTGAGACCGTACCGATCTTTTTTCCGGAAACGGAGACGAAGTTATTTTCGGCAAGACCCTGCACATCCCTGGAAAGAACCTTGATGGTCGTTACGCCGGTGAAGAGACTGCTGTTTTTGCCGACCACCAGGCCGAGATAGGCAGCAAAACCAAGTCCGAGCAGAAAAAAGATGCCGGTTCTCAGATCGCTCCATTTCAGTGCATTCGGATTTTTCATACGGATAGTACGCTCTTGATGTTAAAGTTCCAGGATCTTGTCGGAGAGGATCGACCGGATGAACGGGTGCTGCGACTGGTGCAGCTTTTCCGTTTCGTCATCGAAAATGATCTCTCCCTGATAGAGTACGGCGGCATGATCGGCAATGCTGAACACGTCGTCGATGATATGGGTTACGATTACCGCCCCGAGGTTGCTCGACTGCTGCAGCGTGCTGATAAGATGCAGGATGCGCTTCGAGCTGACCGGATCGAGTCCGGCAGTCGGTTCGTCGAAAAGAATCATGTGCGGCCTGAAAATCAGCGCGCGCCCGATGGCGACCCGTTTGCGCATGCCTCCGCTCAGGTTTTCGGGCAACTGCTCTTCATATCCTTCGAGGCCGGAGAACTTTATCTGTTCGGCGACCCGTTCCTGCACCTCCGCTTCGGGCAGCTTGAGGTTTTCCCTGAGAAAAAAGCCGAGGTTCTGGCTGATGGTCATGGAGTCGAAGAGCGCATTGCCCTGAAAGACCATGCCCATTTTTCTGCGGATCGGGTAGAGTTCGGTTTCCTTCAGCTTCGTGATGTCGGTTCCGTCGACGATGACCTGCCCGCTGTTGGGCTTGATAAGCCCGAGCATGAGCTTGAGGATCGTACTTTTTCCTACGCCGCTCGGGCCGAGGATCGCCTTGATGGTGTTGTCCCTGATGGAGACCGAGACGTTTTTCAGTATCTCCCGTTCCCCGTATTTCAATGTGACATTGCGCAGTTCAATCATCTTCTTACATGTTTTCCAGCACTATCTTCGATACATAGAAGTTTGCAATGAGCACAAGTCCCGAGGAAACGACGATGCCTTTGATGGTGGCGCGCCCGACGCCGGCGGTGCCGCCTTTCGCTATGAATCCGTTATAGCTGCTTACCAGCGTTATGATGACGGCAAATACCGGCGCCTTTGCGAACCCGACGACGAAATCTTTCGGCCCGAGACGGGGATAGACCGCGTTCCAGAAAATGCCGGGGTCAAGGTGGTGATAGTGCTCGGCCAGATATGCGGCGCTCTGCAGGCCGGCAAAATCGGAAAGGGCCGTCAGCGGGATGAACATGATCAGCGCGGCGGCAAGCCTCGGCATGACCAGTTTGGCCACCGGGTCGGTGCCGAAAGCCCTGAGTGCGTCGATCTGTTCGGATATCTGCATGGCGCCGAGTTCTGCACCGTTGCGCGAACCGAACCGGGCGGAAAGCATGAGCCCCATCAGCAGCGGGCCGAGCTCACGGATAACCGAAATCGAGGTTGATCGGCCGAGCATGGTTTTCGCGCCGAAATCCTCGAGCAGGTTGCCGACCTCAATGGCAAGCAGGGAGCCGATCGATATGGCGCTGACCAGCACAATGGGAATGGAATCGGTACCGCAGATGGTGGCCTGATCGAGGAAATCCCGCCAGTAGCGCTTGATTTTCGGCAGGGTGAAGAACGCCCTCACGGAAAAAAGGAAGAACTCCTGCATGGTGAGGAGATACTCCTTCGCTTTCAGTGAGAGGTCTTTTTCAAGAGAACGTATGACGGTTAATGGCATAGATACTCGGTCATGAGGCGGCATGCTTTCCTGCAGAGGGACGCCTTGTAATTTGATCTGATAATAGCAAATCTTTGCATAATCACACAATGGTCGTCACGTTCACGTTTTTACCAGCCGGCTTTTCATTTTTGTCACCCATTCGTAGGGAATGGTAATGGTGCCGAAGGTCTCGTCGTCCCTCTCTTTCAGGCCGTGATAATCCGATCCGCCTGAAAAAAGGAGAAAGTATTCGTTGGCGATTTCACGGTAGTAGTTCTGCTTGTAGGTATCGTGCGAGGGATGGATAATCTCGATGCCGTCAAGGCCGAACGTGATCAGCTGTTTGAGAATCTCGTCGGGGATGTTCTGGGCCGGATGGGCAAGAAAAGAGAGCCCCGAGGCTTCGTTGATAAGCCTGATGACATCTGCCGGATGCGTTTCGATGCTTTTGACGTAAGCCGGACTGTGCGCTCCAAGGTATCTGCTGAACGCTTCGCTGAAGCTTTTCACATAGCCGCCGTCCTGAAGCACTGCGGCGATATGCGGCCTGCCGACACTTCCGTTCTGGGCTTTGAGGATAATCTCCTCGATTCCGATCTTTACACCCATTTTGGCCAGCTTGCCCACCATCCGCTCGGCCCTTTCGGTGCGAAGATGACGGCAGTGGTCAAGATAGAGCTTAAGCTCGGAATGCTTGTAGTCAAAAAAATAACCAAGGATATGAATATCATAACCCTTGTACGTTGAACTCATTTCCACTCCCGGAATGAGTTCGAGGCCTTTTGCTAAGGCTGATGGCTTTGCTTTGTCAATACCTGCAACAGAATCGTGGTCGGTAATACTTATTGCCGCCAATCCGGAAGCCGCTGCCCTGGCAACGATATCCTCCGGAGAGAAGATTCCGTCCGAACATTTTGTATGTATGTGTAAGTCTGCTTTTTCAAAGCCATTCTGCCCTACGCTTTCCAAGCGGTATGGCATGGCTGAATGGTTGATTTTGGTTGAGTAAATTCTTTATATATAAGAAAAAAAATCCCGCCCTCTCAATGAGAAAAGAGAATTCTTTTCAACGGTAAAAAGTTGCCGGGGGTGTCAGGAGTTAAAGAGAGTGAGCCGTGAGCGGTAAGC
>JAAXXP010000112.1 GCA_013334435.1 Chlorobiaceae bacterium
CGGCACTGCAACCACTGCGCCTCATCGATATCGCCCTCACCCGCGATATTGGCCAGAAGAAAAAGCGGCGCAAGGGCAGAGAACTCCGTATCCTCCTCGAAGAGCGGCTGCCAGGTTTCCCGCAGCGGTTCGATGCCCAGAAGAAAACCCCTGGCCCAGTTCTCTACAGCCGCTCTCTCCTCCAGGCTGTCTCCGAACGAACACCTCCTGAAAAGGGGCATATAGCTTTCGGGGTCAAGGAGAAGCACGGTTTCGACAAGCTGCCTGTAGCGCACCATGATCGAAAGCATGTTCTGCATCTCGTCTATCGAAGCGAAATCGGGTGGGGAGCCGGCTTCGGACCCCCACACCAGAGGAAGCCACTGTTCCGGCTGGAGACGCTCCGGACCGGAAGCAAGAGCGGCAAAAAAACCGTCGAGCATGTCGAGATCCATAGCTCCGGAGGGGGTCGGGACGGAACAAAGGAAAGCCTCGAGTTCGCCGAGTTCGGCGCCGGTGACCGGTTTACTGGTGTTGTCGATCATAAGGCCGGATATAACCTGCTTTATAAAAAAAGGAACCTCAACTCAATTGGAGGGAGTTTTCCCGATGCCGGGCATGCACCGGGTTAATGAACCGCTCCGGTTGTCTTTTGCAAACTAACGATTTGACGCCGAATTACCAGAAGCGCCCTGCAATTATGTGGCATGAACCCTCACCGGGGCAGTGCGGCGCGCACCGGGATGTTCGGATCGGCAAAGCCTGAAAACTCGCAGATAAGGAAATAGAGCGGGCCGTTGAGAAGATAGGCCGCCTGCATCCATCCCGGCACATGAATGCAGTCAACCAGAGGCAGGCCTGCGTAATTTGCCGTAGCGATATTGCGGAAATGGAAATAGTGGTAGGCAAGTATTTCGGAACCAAAAAGCAGCGACCAGTAAAGCACCACGAAAAAAACCAGTTTGCCGGGCAGCGTGCGGTTCGGAAAAATCCTTACCCAGTAGGAGTACATCAGGTAGACCCCGAAAAGGCCTACAGCCCAGGCAAAAAGCGGATAAACGGTATAACCGCCAATAAGCAGCATTTCACGGTTATAGCCGTACTGCCCCTTGGCGATAAAAAACCAGCAGCAGGCGACAAGCGAGGCGACAAGCAGGTGACGCACGGCCTGGCGGCGGGAGGTGATGTAGAGATAGGGATAGAGCAGAACGTAGACCGCAACCATCGTAAGATCTGCGCGCAGGCCGCTGAATCCGAGTGAGAGAAGCACTCCGGCACAGATAAGCTTGTCGGCAATCATGACGGATCTGCTGAAAGGAAGTGAGGCCGGACGTGAACTGCTCATCGATGTTGATTCCTTTTGCAACCGGGCGCTAACCGGTCGCTCCACCTGTTACTCCGAAATTGTTCAATTTAACAAGCGGACACGAGAAAACAGCTTCTACAGGGTATCTTTTTCCTCTGCGCTTCAGCAGTGACTGGCCGCAAGGGATGCGAAATTGGAAAGAACGAGCCGCGCATCGGGGGTATCGCGGACCTCGGCCAGAAGCTCGACGGAACGGCTCTCCCCTTCGGCCATGATATACTCCTTCATGACGGAAACCGTGTATTCGGGATGAAACTGCACACCCCATGCGCACTGCCCGACCCGGAAAACATGCACGGGATCGTGTGCGTTGCCGCCAAGAAGAATGGCCTCCGAAGGCAGTTCGAGCACCGACTGCTCGTGGATGGCATGGGCATGAAAATGCGCGCCGACGCCCCTGAAAAGTGGGTCGGCGGAAGCTTCCCGGGCAAGCGAAACCCGAACCGTGCCGATCTCACGCCCACGTGGATTATACCCAACCCTGCCGCCCAGGGCGCGGCCGAGCAGCTGGTGACCGTAGCAGATGCCAAGAAACGGCACCCCGCCTGCAAGCAGCGAAGGAATCCATGCCTCTATGGCCAGACTCCAGGGAAGGTTGTCGGTAACCATGGCATGCGATCCCGTAACGATCACACCGCAAGAGAGCGATGGCGGTGGAAGAGACTCGCCCCCTGCGGCATCGACGACCCGAAGCGGCATTCCGGACTCCCCTGCGACCGCCCCGATCCAGTCCTCGAAATCCCCGAAAGCCTGCAGCGTAGAACGGTAGGTCGTGCCGGCTTTTATGATGCAGAGATTTTTCATGGCGCAGCAAGGGATGCATGACTGATGGAACTGAAATGGCGGAAGCTATGATTTTTCCGGTTACGGTACAATATGATAACGCTGCACCATATTATTTTGTACTATAACGGGTAAGCGAACCACCTTCATGCTAAAGGCTCATGGCGACACACCCCAGAGAGACCATTCAGGACGAGGCTTCCGGACACACCAGGGAACGCCTTTCAGGAACGGTTGAACGCATAACCTACCATAACGGGGAAAACGGTTTCTCGGTACTGAAAATCCGGGCAAAAGGCAATCGGGAACCGGTGACGGTTGTGGGCACCACCCCGGCCGTTTCGCCCGGAGAGCTTGTAGAGTGCACTGGCAGCTGGCAGAACAGCAGGGTGCACGGCATGCAGTTCAAGGCCGACCAGATTGCCATCGTACCGCCGAGCTCCGCCGAAGGCGTCGAAAAATACCTTGCATCCGGCATGGTACGGGGAATCGGCGCGTTCTACGCAAAAAAACTGGTTAAAAAATTCGGGACCGGGGTACTCGACATTCTCGACAACGACCCCGAAAAGCTGCTCGATGTCGGGGGCATCGGTAAAAAAAGACTCGAGATCATCACGAAATCGTGGGAGGAACAGAAAGCCATACGGGATATCATGGTATTTCTCCAGTCCCACGGGGTAGGCATTGCTCGCGCATACCGCATCTACAAAACCTACAGGGAGGAGGCCATCGGCAAGGTTTCCGAAAACCCCTACCGGCTCTCCCTCGATATCGACGGCATCGGTTTTCTGACCGCCGACACCATCGCCTCGAAGCTCGGCATCGCCCGGGACTCGCTCATCAGGGCCGAAGCCGGCGTACGCCACGTGCTGCAGGAGCTTGCCGCAAACGGTCACTGTGCGGTACCCAGGGAGCAGCTCGTCCGTGAGGCGACGGCGATACTCGACATCTCCGAGCCGATCATCGAAGAGGCCATCGCCCTGGAAACGGGAAAATTCAATCTGGTGCGCGAGGTCATGGAGGCCGGCGAAATTTTTTACCTCGCACCGCTTCACCGGGCCGAGGAGCGAAGCGCCGCGGCGCTTGCCGCCCTTCTGCAGGGAAAGCCGCCATGGAAGGAGATCGATTGCGGCAAGGCCGTCGTACAGGTTGAAAAGGAGACCGGCCTCCGGCTCTCCCCTTCCCAGAAAGAGGCGCTCGCGCTGGTGCTCACCAGCAAGGTCACCGTCATCACCGGCGGACCCGGCGTAGGAAAAACCACGCTGGTCAATGCCATTCTGAGGGTTATCCGGAAAAAAACATCGAAAATCGCCCTCTGCGCCCCGACGGGCCGGGCCGCGAAACGGCTCTCGGAATCGACCGGCATGGATGCGAAAACCGTTCACCGCCTGCTTGAATTCGATCCGCTCACCGGCGGGTTCAAGCGAGGCCCAGGCAACCCGCTTGAAGCCGACATGGTGGTTGTCGACGAAACCTCCATGGTCGATATCGTACTCATGAGCCAGCTGCTCTCTGCCGTTCCGGCAAAAGCCGCCCTGCTCCTGGTGGGTGACGTCGACCAGCTCCCTTCGGTCGGTCCGGGAGCGGTACTCACCGACATTATCGCATCCGGATGCGTTCCAGTTGTCACGCTTACCGAGATTTTCCGGCAGGCCGCACTGTCGAAGATCATCGTGAACGCTCACCGCATCAACAACGGCGAGATCCCGCTGAACGCCGAAGGAGAAGAGCTTTCGGACTTCTATGTGGTAAGGGCGTCGACGCCCGAAGAGATCCACCAGAAACTGATGCAGATGGTAACCGAACGCATTCCTGCGCGCTTCGGCTTTCATCCGGTAAGGGATATCCAGGTGCTGACGCCCATGAATCGCGGAGGACTCGGCTCCAGGGCACTGAACGCCGAACTGCAGCAGGCCCTGAACGGCAGCGCGGAACCGAAGATATCCCGTTTCGGCACAACCTTTTCCCCCGGCGACAAGGTTATCCAGATGGTGAACAACTACGACAAGGAGGTGTTCAACGGCGATATCGGCATGATCACCTCGATCGATACCGCAGAGGAATCGATGGTTGCCGATTTCGACCGGCGTCCGGTGCGTTACGAGTTCGGCGAACTCGACGAGCTTGCGCTTGCCTACGCCACAAGCATCCACAAAAGCCAGGGATCCGAATACCAGGCGGTGGTGATTCCTCTCGGCATGCAGCACTTCACGCTGCTCGAACGGAACCTGATCTATACGGCTGTTACCAGAGGCAAGAAGCTGGTGGTGATTGTCGCCGAGCCCAAAGCGCTCGCCATGGCCGTCGCCAACAGAAAAGCCGGCCGCCGCATGACCACCCTGGCCCTGAAGCTTGCCCTGGCCACGGGAAGTGGCGGAAAACACTCTTCAGTGCAATAGGTGGCACAACCCGTCCGGCCAAACCGCCCGGAGCGGCGGAACAAATAAACAGAGGTGCCTCGTAGCTTTCCCTTTTTTACTATATTTGACGCATATGAAAACATGTACCCTCTTTTTCAGAATGCCCTTGAGCCGGTTTTCGCGGTTGAAAACGCCGGAAAACGGCGGAAGGCGTTGCCGATAGCTGGCTTGAGTCATGAAGCACCACTCGCTTATCTTTCTCACCGGGTTCAGCGGTTCGGGCAAATCGACCATAGGGCCGCTGCTTGCCAACTGTCTCGGCTACGAGTTCCTCGACCTCGACCAGGCTATCGAACGGAGCGCCAG
>JAAXXP010000026.1 GCA_013334435.1 Chlorobiaceae bacterium
CTGCTTAAAGAGCTCAGGAAATCCCAGACGTTCACACCTTCAGGAGGCGGCGACCGGGAGGAAAAGAGTTTTTTTGAGAAGGCCCGTGATATTTTCAGTTAACGGGCCGCAACGGGAAAACATGAAGGCCGGTCTCCTGTGGAGGCCGGCCTTTTTTTTCGATGTATCCTTTTCTTGCACGCGCAGCACCCTTCAGAGTCCGCCGGTTTCGGATTTCGCTTCCTCTACCACGTCAAGGGTGATTTCCCGGTATCCCATCTCTTCGGCATACTCCTCGGTCGCGATCTTGATCCTGTTCCTGAAGAAGGACGGTACGCTGTCGAGCAGTTCAAGGGCTTCGTCCGTCCACTGCATCGATGCGTTGCGCCGCCGGGCGTCTTTTTTATAGGCATCGCACAGTTCATCCACGAATGACTCGATAACCTCCGGGTCCGAGAGCTGCTGAGGGGCGAAAATCCTTTCGGCAAGAATCCGGTTGCGGACAAGATGCATTTTCAGCTGCGGAAGGTAGAGCAGGGTAGCCATCGGTTCGGGACTGCCGCAGGTGAGGAAGAGGGCGATTTTCTTGCGCTTGAGATACTTTTTCATGTTGCTCTGGATCAGGGCGCCGAGAAGCTGTGACGAAACAAGAAGATAGTAGATCGGCGCTCCCATGATTACGACATCGAAATCCTGCAGGAAACTGTAATCGCCGGTAGCCTTGCATTTGGCTTTTTCGACGTAGGCTCCGTTCTCGGCAAGTTCCGAACCGATCGAATCGATAAGCCGGTCTGTAGAACCGCCTGAAGTACGGCTGTCGTACAGGATAATGGCCCTCATCTGCTGCTGGGTTGAATTCGTCATGTGGAAAGAGTGATGTGCGTTGATTGAATAGTCTTCAATTATAACACATTCACCCAAAAAACGCTAATCGGGCTGACGGGGAAAGGTGGCGGGCGGGAAAAAAAAGAGGGCGGTTTTACCGCCCTCACGAACCGGGATGACCGGATGGATCCGCTTCGATTTATACGAAGTTCGAATAGATTTCCAGAAGATCGACAACCCTGGTGGAGTAGCCGAGTTCATTGTCGTACCAGCCGACAACCTTTACCAGGTTTCCGGAGCTCATGGTCAGGAGCGAATCGAAAATACAGGAGTGGGGATTGCCGACGATGTCCTGGGAGACGATCGGGTCTTCGCAGTACTCGAGATAGCCTTTCATCGGGCCATCTGCAGCGGCTTTCATTGCTGCATTGATCTCGGCTTTCGATGCCTCGCGGTCGAGAATGACGCTCAGATCGGTGACCGAGCCGTCCGGAACCGGAACCCTCATGGCGAAACCGTCGAGACGTCCGACCAGTTCGGGGATGACTTCACCGATGGCTTTTGCCGCACCGGTGCTTGTCGGGATGATCGACATCGCTGCGGAGCGTGCGCGGCGCAGGTCCTTGTGCGGAAGATCGAGAATGTTCTGATCGTTGGTATAGGCGTGGACGGTGGTCATGAACCCTTTGGTGATGCCGAAACTGTCCTGCAGCACTTTTACCATCGGGGCAAGGCAGTTGGTCGTGCAGCTTGCATTGGAAATGATCTCTTCGCTGCCGGTGATGGAGTTTTCATTGACGCCCATGACGATGGTTGCGTCGATTTTGTCCTTGGCCGGCGCCGAGATGATGACTTTTTTCGCTCCGGCCGTCAGGTGCTTTGCAGCAGCTTCGCGGCTGGTGAAAATACCCGTCGATTCAACAACCAGATCGCAGCCGAGAGCCTGCCAGGGGAGCTGGGTCGGATCTTTCTGGGCGGAAATGGTTATGGTCTGTCCGTTGACGACGATGTTGTCGCCTTCGGTCGAAACCTCTCCCTGGAATTTCTTGTGGGTCGAATCGTACTTGAGCAGGTGTGCGAGGGTTTTGGTATCGCAAAGGTCGTTAATGGCGACAATTTCGAATTTCGGATTGTCCATGGCCTGGCGGAATACCAGTCGTCCGATCCGGCCGAATCCGTTAATGCCTACTTTTACTTTTGCCATAATAGCTTATGTGTATTAGAATTAAGAGTTTACCAGCGCCGTATCTGCGGCAGCAGCTGTGTTCACCGTGGAAAAATATCTGACAAGATATAACATCAAAATCAATATTAACCAAAATTGTCGAGAAAAAGTGATTTCAGATTGTTGAAACTGCCATTGCTCATCAGCACGACCACATCGTTTTTCCGGATGGCCGTTCCAAGGAATCCCACGATGTCCTGCGGATAGTTTTCCGGGTCCGATCCTGCCAGAAAAACGGTTTTGCCCTGTTCCTGCAGCTCCCTGCCGAGTCGCGGCATATCGAGCTGCAGGTCGGCGGCATAGCGTTCAGGCCGGTGCACCTTGCCCATTACCACCACCGATGCAGGTCCGAAGGAAGCGGCAAGTTCCTGCTGGAAAATGTTTCTTGTCGTGGTATTCGATCGCGGTTCGAAACAGGCGATGATTCTCCTTTCCCGGTAGAGCCCGGCAACGGCCTCGAGGGTTGCCCTTACAGCTGTCGGATGGTGGGCGAAATCCTCGATCAGGGTTACTCCGGATTGCAGCCCGCCGGTGATCTCCATGCGTCGCCTGGGTCGTCTGAAGAGCGGCAGAGCATGGGCTACACTCTCCATGCCGAGGCCGGCATGTCGTGCCGCGGCTACGGCCGCGAGCGTGTTCATGATGTTGTAGTTGCCGAACAGAGGGACGCTGAGGGTGGCTTCCTGTTTTCCCCTGTAGCAGATGGTGAAGGTTGTCCTCTCGACGTCTCCCGATATGTCGCGAGCGGTCCATTCGCAGTTTTCGCCGAACCCGAACCGTTCCACCGGGCAGAAGGCCCCTTCCGATACCCCGCATGCGGCCGGGTCGTCGCCGTTGACGAAAAGCATGCCGTTGCGGGGAATGAGGTTGACGAACCGTCGGAAGCTCCTGAGAATATCCTCGAACGAGTCGAAGATGTCGGCATGGTCGAATTCAATGTTGTTGATGATGGCGATGTCGGGCCGATAGAGCATGAACTTGCTTCGCTTGTCGAAAAAAGCCGTGTCGTATTCATCGCCTTCGGTTACGAAAAATCCCTGTTCCTGCATTCCCGAAGCCCGGCAGCCCATCGAGAAGTTTTCGGGGATGCCGCCTACAAGAAATCCCGGTTTCAGGCCGCCGTTATCGAGCAGCCAGGCAAGAAGGGAGGTCGTCGTGGTTTTTCCATGGGTTCCAGTCACCACCAGGGATGTGTTGCCGGCAATGAGTTCCCGCCGGACCAGTTCCGGCATGGAGATCAGCTCGATCCGGTGTTCGAGTGCATATTCGAGTTCGCAGTTTCCCCTGCTGACCGCATTGCCGACAACGACAAGGTCCGGCAGCGCACGGAGGATGTTCTTTTCGGAGTAGCCGTTGAAATAGCGGATGTTATGTGTTTCGAGATAGGTGCTCATGGGCGGGTAGAGCGCGCTGTCGGAGCCGCTGACGGCATGGCCCGAGTGGGAAAGGGCTACGGCTACCGAAGCCATGGCGGTACCGCCGATTCCGAGAAAGTAGATGGAACTCATGGACGAAAGGGTTTTTTCAAGGGTTTGTTCTGGTTTATATACAGAAAATGCCTTTCGGTCACAAGCGGGGCCCGCTAAAAGAGGACAACCACGGCCGCCGCAGCTGTGCCGCCGGAGAGAAAATGCCGCCGTATGCAGAAAAAGAGTGACGCAATCCGTATTTTACCATCCTTTGAATCATGTTCTCCAACCGAAAACAGCATATGCAATTCATCGACCTGATCTCCCAGAAAAACCGGATACGCACGACCCTGCTTCAGCGCATCGAGGCGATTGTCGACCACGGTCAGTATATCATGGGTCCGGAAGTGGCCGAGCTGGAGTCCCGGCTGGCCGCGTACACGGGTTCCCGTTACTGCGTCTCCTGTTCCTCCGGCACGGACGCCCTGCTCATGCCGCTCATGGCAAAAGGTATCGGGCCCGGTGACGCCGTCATCACCACTCCCTTCACCTTCATTGCAACTGCTGAAGTTATAAGCCTTGCCGGCGCCACTCCGGTTTTCGCCGATATCGCTCCAGGGACGTTCAATATCGACCCCGACAGCATTGCCGATGCCGTTGCACTGGCCAGAGAGAGAGGGCTGAACCCGAAAGCCCTGATACCGGTCGATCTTTTCGGACTCCCTGCCGACTACGATCGCCTCGAAGCCGTGGCCGCCGATCATGGACTCTGGATCCTCGAGGATGCCGCCCAGAGTTTCGGTGCGACATACCGGAACCGTCGGGCCGGAAGTTTCGGGCTTGCAGCGGCCACATCGTTTTTCCCGGCCAAGCCTCTCGGATGTTACGGAGACGGGGGCGCGATCTTTACCGACGATGAAGAACTTGATGTTCTTCTGCGATCGGTCAGGGTGCACGGAAGCGGTGTCGATAAATACAGCAACGACCGGATCGGCATCAATGGTCGCCTTGATTCCATTCAGGCAGCGGTTCTGCTTGAAAAGCTCGTGATTTTCGACGAGGAGCTCTCTTCACGCCAGCGGGTGGCTGAAGCCTACAGCTCCCGGTTGAAGGGCAGGCTCGTCGTGCCTGAAATTCCCGAAGGGTCCGTTTCCGCATGGGCGCAGTACTCGCTTCTGGCCTCCGGAGAGGAGGAGCGCGCCGCGATTATGGATCGGCTCAGGCTTGAGGGCATTCCTTCGGTGATCTACTACAAGATACCGCTGCATCTGCAGAAGGCTTTTGCATTTCTGGGGTATCGAGAGGGTGATTTCCCGGTTTCGGAAGAGATGAGCAGAAGGGTGTTCTCCCTGCCCATGCACCCCTATCTTCCGGAAGAGGAGATCGGGAAGATATGTTCGGTCATCGCCTCCTGTTTCTGATGGGCATCTCTGTATCTGTTCCTGAAACAGATACAGAGATGCCCTGATTGCGAAAGGTGCGCCGGGGAAATCCCTCGCACCTTCACGCTTCTCCTCCCGCTGCCTTTCCCGGCGCGTACAGACGTACGAAAATGCCTCCGATCATCACCAGCATGTTTATGGCGCCCACAACCAGAAAGGGAGCCTTCGGGCTCATGCCGTCAAAAAGCCGTCCCCCGGTCGAGGTGATGATGAGAATGCCGACCGCTCCGCTTATGTTGAACATGCCGATCACCGATCCGCGTTCGGCTTTCGGTGCTTCCTGGCCGATCAGCGACTGGGCGCCGAGGAAGGAGCTGATCTGGCCTATTCCGAGCAGAATGAAGAACAGGAGGGAAAATGGTTCGTGGGGATTGCCGATGAGGCCAAGCGAAAGGTACCCCGCGCTGGCCAGGAACATGCAGAGAACAAGCGCGCTGACCCGGTTCATCCGGTCGATTACCGGTCCGATGACCGGAGCCCAGCAGAGTGCGGCTGCCTGCGAGATGATGAAGATGAGTGTCCCTTTTTTGACGGCTTCGGCAGGCTCCATGCCCATGGCGATGCCTGCAGTCGTTCCCCAGAGCGGCAGGAATGTGCCGATGATCGACTGGTCGCCGCGCGCCACGAACGCCGCAGCGTACGAGAGCAGGATTCTCGGGTTTTTCATGTAGCTGATGCCGCTTCCGAGCAGCTTTTTCAGCGGAGGGCGCTCCTCTTTTCTTACCGGGGTTCCGCTTTTGAGGCCGACGCCTACGACAGCGGCGGAAAGCAGTGCGACAGCGGCTATGCCCAGATGGGTATAGAGGCCGGCATCGCTGCCGCTCATACCGGTGGCGGTAAGGCGATGGGGCAGGGCTCCGAAGAACTGGTTCAGGACGACGATGCCCAGACCGTTGAGAAACCCGGTGATGGCGATCAGCTTGCCGCGCGAGCGCTCGGCAGGGTAATCGACCATGATGGTGGAGAGCGCTCCGGTAACGGCAACGATGCCGAGCGCATAGATCACCCGGAAGGCAGTGAGCTCTCCGACCGACGATGCGGTCGGGTAGAGCCCGTAGGCGATCGCGAGCAGCATGAAGCCGGCGGAGAAAACCTGTTTCCGTCCGATGCGGTCCATCAGGACGCCGGCGGGAACAAAGAAAAGCAGGGTCACGACTTCCGTCCAGAATACCAGGTCGCCGCTGATGGTGCCCTGTTCGGAGACCGGTATTTTCAGGTTCTCGTTGAGGATGTACGCCTGCCCTATAGAGACGAAGGTGACCAGGGCGATGGAGAAAAACGCCGAAAACAGAAAGGTCGCAGCATGTCGGGGCAGAATGGACGGGGCTAACTGAACCGGACCGAGACGGTGTGACTTTTCTTGTTCTGGCATAAAGAGGCTGCAGGATTTCTTTCGTTCAGGAAGCGGGTACGGCCGGGTTCAATTCGTGCAGCAGGCCGTCCTGCATGTGCAGGCAGCGGTCTGCAAGGGCTGCGTACTCCTCGTTGTGCGTGACGATGACAAAGGAGGTCCTGCGTTCTCTCGACAGGCCGGCCATCAGTTCGTAAAGCATGCGGCTGTTTCTGCTGTCGAGATTTCCGCTCGGTTCATCGGCCAGGATCAGTTTCGGGTTGTTCATGAGCGAGCGCGCAATTGCCACGCGCTGCTGCTCTCCGCCCGAAAGTTCCGAGGGGAGGTGCTCGTATCGCTCCTTCAGGCCGAGTTCCGAAAGCAGCATCTCGGCACGTTTTTTTGCCGGCACAAGCTTTCCTGTGGCGATGAACTCCGGCAGGGCTACGTTTTCGACGGCGGTAAAGTCGGACAGCAGGTGGTGAAACTGGAAGACGAAACCGATTTTCCGGTTGCGGAACGCGGCCAGTTCCTTCTGCGAAAGAAGATAGTTTCCTTTGCGGTAGAGCGGTTCACCCTCGAACAGAAGCTCTCCCTCGTCGGGAGTGTCGAGCGTGCCGAGCATGTTGAGCAGGGTGGTCTTGCCGCTTCCTGAAGCGCCTATTATCGTGAGCATCTCTCCCGGCCGGACCTGAAGATCGATGCCCCTGAGAATGGGAATCGCCGCCTCTCCGGGCAGGGTATAGGATTTCCGGATGTTTCTGGCTTCAAAAAGCATGGTTTACAGGGGTCTTGTTTGTCCCTCGCCTTCGATGATCCACTTGTAGCTGGTCAGCTCCCTGAGTGCCATCGGCCCGCGGGCATGAAGTTTCTGCGTGCTGATGCCTATTTCCGCTCCAAGACCGAACTGGGCTCCGTCGGTGAACGCCGTCGAGGTGTTGGCATAGACTGCAGCGGCATCGACGCGTTTGAGGAATTTCTCTTTTGCCGCAGGGTCGCCGGTGACGATGGCTTCGCTGTGTCGCGAACTGTGGGCGGCGATGTGATCGAGCGCTTCTTCAAGGGAGGCCACGGTTTTCACCGAAAGCCTGAGCGAGAGGAACTCCGTGCCGTAATGTTCCGGAAGGGCTTTCTCCAGAAGGGTTTCCGGATAGGAGCCCAGCAGTTTCGCGTATGCCGCCTCATCGGCGTAGATGATGACCATTTTCTTTTCGAGGGGCGCCACGATTGCAGGAAGGTCGTCAAGCCTCGCGGCATGGATGATCAGCGTATCGAGGGAGTTGCAGACACTCGGACGACGTGTTTTGGCGTTGCAGACGATGTCGGCGGCCATTGCGGTATCGGCCGCCTGGTCGATGTAGGTGTGCACGATACCGGCCCCGGTTTCGATGACCGGAACCCTGGCGTTCATGCGCACGAAGTCGATCAGCTTCTGACTGCCTCTGGGAATGATCATGTCGATATAGTCCACGGCATTGAGCATCTCTCCGGCGGCTTCGCGCTCGGAAGGCAGGAGGACGATGGTGTCGGGGTTCAGGCTGTGGCGCTCAAGTACGGTTTTGATGCACTGCACAATGGCCGTATTCGATTCGTGCGCGTCGCTTCCGCCCTTGAGGACGGTTGCATTGCCTGATTTAAGGCAGAGTGCGAATACGTCGAAGGTGACGTTGGGGCGGGCTTCGTAGATGATGCCGATCACTCCTATGGGAACGGTGGCTTTCGTCAGCTCCAGGCCGTTGGGAAGTCTGCGCTGTTCGAGCACGAGCCCGAGCGGAGAGGGGAGCGCCGCAACGCTGCGGATATCTCCGGCTATGGCTTCAAGGCGGCTTTCGCTGAGCAGCAGCCGGTCGTACATGGGATTGGCCGGGTCCATGCGGTCGAGGTCCCTCCTGTTCGCTTCAAGTATCGAGGCCGAAACGAGCGGAATTTCAGCGGCAAGGTCCAGAAGCAGGTTGTTGACGGCGGCATCATCGAGCATGACCAGCTCGCGGCTGGCACGGCGTACGGCCCTGAAGAGTTCTGTGAGGGATTGCTGCATACGGTTTGCGGTTGCGGTCAGGATAACGGGTTAACGGAGGCCTGCCCTGACAGGGTTACTGGGTAATATACAGATAGTCGTAATGGATCAAGGGTTTCTGGCCCTTCTGGCCAATCAGCGTCCGGGTTTTTTCCGCACTGTACTGCGCAAGCCCGTATCCGATCACCGTGCCGTCTGCAGCTGAAATCCTGATGATGTCGCCTTTCAGGAATGACCCGTGCACCGATTCGATCCCTACCGGGAGCAGGCTGTTTGCGCGTTCACCGGCCGTGAGAGCATTCCGTGCGCCCTCGTTGATGACGACCTCGCCCTTCTCCATTCCTTCGGTGTGCGCAATCCACCGCTTCGGCCCGTAGGTCGGTTTTTCCGGCAGGAATGTCGTGCCGGGGCTTTCGCCCTGCAGGATGGCATGCAGGATGCCGGGCGTCTTGCCGTTGGCGATATGGACGGTAATGCCGAGACGGGAGAGCTTCTGGGCGATATGGCATTTGGTGAGCATGCCTCCGCGGCCGAACTCGGATTTTCCGGGATTGATGTACTGGTGGAAATGCTTCGTCGATGGAGGAATTTCCCTGATGATTGCTCCGTTTCCGGTTTTAAGGTCGAACAGGCCGTCCACATGGGAGAGGATGATGTAGCCGTCCACATCCATCATCGAGGCTATCAGTCCCGAAAGTTCGTCATTGTCGGTAAACATCAGTTCCGTTACCGACACCGCATCGTTTTCGTTCACAACCGGAACGATGTTCTGCTGCAGCAGGGCCGAGAAACAGGTTCTCATGTTAAGGTAGTGCAGCCGGTCGCTGAAATCTCCCTTGGTGACGAGAATCTGCGCCGTAACCAGCCCGTGGGCGGCAAAAAGTTTCGTATAGGTATCGATCAGCCTGATCTGGCCGGTAGCCGCCAGTACCTGACGGGCCGCTACGGGAGGGAGGTTGCCGGTCAGCTGCAGGATCGAGCGTCCGGCGCCCACGGCGCCTGAAGAGACCAGGATAACCTGTACTCCCTGCCGGTGCAGCTCCGCTATCTGGGCGGTCAGTTGTTCAAGAACAGGGATGTCGAGATGACCATCCCGGTCGGTGATGACGTTTGTTCCGACCTTGATGACTATTTTACTGTAAACGGGATGCAGGTGCTTCATACAGGTCTTGAAAACGATTGTCCGCCGCTCTCGAACCATCGCTTGCGGCGGTTGACAAGTGGAGCCGGCATCTTTTTCTGCGAAATACGGGGCTCCTGTGCCGATAATAATGAAAATCGGGAAATATTCCTTTCCCATCCCCTTCATGCCTCAGTCGGTGACGCAGGCGCTTTTCCGGGTCATTACGCTCTCCTGAAGCCCGAAAAAGCAGCCGTTCGGGAAACCTGTTCCGATGCCGTCGAGAAGTAAAAGATATACAAAGTGCCCATTGTTTCCCTCAAAAACACCGCCAGCAACCCTGCATTCCGGTCCGCCGGTTTTTCTTCACCCCAAGTTATGCCTATCTTCCCTTAATCAGGTGCGGTTCCAATGCCGCACAGTTCGTCAATAAGACCGCTGAAGCCATGTTGTTAGCCGGCCTTACGGAAATTGTTCTGCCACTGAAGAATCCTGTCCTGCAGTTTTCGCTGATCCTGTTCATCATTCTTTTCGTTCCGTTTTTTTTCAAGCGGCTGAGAATTCCCAGCCTGATCAGCCTGATCATTGCAGGAGCTGTTGTCGGGCCAAACGGTCTGAACCTGATGCTTCGTGACAGCAGCATCGTGCTGTTCGGAACCGTGGGACTGCTCTATATCATGTTTCTGGCCGGTCTGGAGATCGATGTTGCCGATTTCAAGAAAAACAGCGGAAAAAGTATCCTGTTCGGCCTCTATACCTTTCTCATTTCGCAGCTGCTCGGTATTTTCGTCGCTCTCTACGTGCTTGATTTCACCCTGATCTCCTCGGTGCTTATCGGCAGTATCTTCGCCTCCCATACGCTTATCGTCTATCCGGTCGTCAGCCGTCTCGGCATAGCCAAGGACAAGGCGGTCAATATCGCCGTAGGCGGCACCATGATCACCGATACGCTTGCCCTGCTCGTGCTTGCCGTCGTGGCAGGAAGTTCGAACGGAGCGCTGTCGTCCGTTTTCTGGATAAGGCTCTTTATCGGCATCATCGTTTTCAGTCTTATCGTCCTGCTGCTCTTTCCGGTTATAACCCGCAGGTTTTTCAAGCGCTTCGACGACAGCGTCCTGCAGTATCTCTTTGTGCTCGGCATGGTTTTTCTTGCAGCTTTTCTTGCTGAAGCCGCCGGTGTCGAACCCATTATCGGAGCATTTCTCGGCGGACTCGCCCTGAACCGCCTCATAGCGCACACCTCACCCCTCATGAACAGGATCCGGTTTGTGGGTGACGCCATCTTCATTCCTTTTTTTCTGATCGGGGTGGGCATGCTGATCGATTTCAGGGCTTTTTTCAAGGATGCAGCCACCATCAGGGTCGCTCTGGTCATCACCGTTGCCGCCACCGTGGCGAAATACGTTTCCGCATGGATTACGCAGAAGATCTACGGTTTTTCAGCCGATCAGCGCAGGCTTATTTTCGGTCTTATCAGTGCCCACGCTGCAGTAGCCCTTGCAACCGTACTGATCGGCTACAACATCATCACGGGCTACACGCTTGACGGCACTCCGGTACGACTGCTCGACGAGAGCGTCCTCAACGGTACGATTCTTTTCATCCTTGTCACCTGCACCCTGGCGACCATTGTCGGCGAAAAAGGAGCGCAGAACATTGCTGCGGCCGAAACCGGAGATGTTCCCCCGGAGGGACTCCTGAAGGCGGGCGCCGAAAGAATTCTCATGCCCATGAACGACATCAAGACGGTCGAAGAGCTTGTCAATCTGGGCGTTACCATAAAATCGAGGCAGAACCTTGACGGACTTTTCGCTCTCCATGTCGCCGACAGCTCCGTTTCAGGCGGGACTGTCGAAAAACATGCGGAGAAAGTTCTTGAAAAAGCCGTCATGACGGCCGCTTCGACCGACAATCTGCTTACCGGTCTGTTCCGGTACGACAGCAGCGTCGCCAACGGCATCGCCGGAGTCGTCAGGGAGCAGAAGATCACCGACCTCATACTGGGCCTTCATCACAAGAGCAGCCTTGCCGATTCCTTTCTCGGCAGCCTGTCTGAAGAGCTTCTTGCGGCATGCAACGTTACGACCTTCATATACAAGCCGGCTCAGCCGCTTGCGACCATCAAGCGTACCATCGCGGTCGTGCCGCAGAATGCCGAAAGTGAGGATGGATTCCTGCTTTGGATCGACCGGCTTTCGAACATGGTGGACAATACCGGTTCGAAACTGCTTTTCTACGGTTCACCACAGACGCTCGGCTATCTGAAGGAGCATCATGGTCTGCGTTTTCCCAATGCGGAGTACAAGATATTCCGGAACCTGGACGATTTTTCGGGACTCGCCAAAGAGATACGGGGCGACGACAATCTCGTTGTTGTGATGAGTCGCAGGAACCACCGCTCCTGGCACTCGAGAATGTCGAAAATACCGGGATACCTCGGCCGGTATTTCGAGAGGAACAGTTTTATTCTGATCTATCCGGTTCAGGCTGGCGGAGAGGAGGAGCTGATCGAGTTTCCGGAAATAAGACTGCCGAAACGCATCCGGTTCAATGTCGTTCCCGTGCGTTCACAGGTGGAAAAAGTACTGAAGAAAATCCCGCTGAAGAGAATTTCACTGCGCCGCAACTCTCCGGAATGAATGATCGGGTGGTTATTTTTCCGGTTTGGCGCCGCAGTCCGGAGTCGTGCATTTGCCGAAAACCTGAAGGCTGAAGCTTTCGAGAGCGAAGCCGTTTCCGAGGCACAGCTTTTCAAGCATTGCCGCCAGTTCGTTGCTGGTTACCTCCACAACCTTGCCGCACTGTTCACAGATGATGTGCAGGTGGTTGGCCACCCCGTGTGATTTTTCATAGTGCGTGTGTTTGTGACCAAGGTCGATCTTGGTGACCAGATGGCATTTGAAAAGCAGGTCAAGGGTATGGTAGACCGTCGCCCTCGATATGCTCATCCCCTTCTTTTTCAGACGGACAAATATTTCGTCGGCATCGAGGTGGTTGCCCGATTTGTAGATCTCCCTGAGCACGATAATACGCTCGTTGGTGCAGCGCATCTCGTGTTCTTTCATATAGGTCTTGAAGATGGTTTCAGCCTGCAGGAGTTTTTCGTTTGTGTCCTTCCGGTTCGGTAATGGTTGTCTCGTCATCGAATAAACAAGATGCGATTTGTAGTGGAATGCCGCGTCTCCGGTTCGGGAGTCTCCGGAACTGGGCTTGTCCTGAGGTATCCCGGTTGAGATCAGGTTTTTTACGCTTTATTCGATAAATTTACAAATTTTGTATGGAATGTCTGCATTTCCATGCCGGCAGGATAAAATGTGGCGAGCAACCAGCGGTTTTCCGCCGTGAAAATGCTTATTTCCCTTCCGCCGGAGCGTCCGCAACTTTTTGTTTTTTCCCGGGGTTCCGGATGAGTGCATTGCGACTGAATATTTCATGACAACGGATTATGATAGTACCGATCAACATATACAGCGACGAGGTTCTCCGCCGAAAGACCGTTTCCGTGACGGGCATCGACGCAACAATAGAGGAACTGCTCGGCAACATGTTCGAAACCATGTACAACGCTCCCGGCATAGGGCTTGCGGCTCCGCAGGTAGGCCGCTCCCTGCGCCTTCTGGTAGTCGATATATCCTGTATCAGGGAGTATGAAAATGTAAAACGGATGGTGGTGATCAACCCGAGAATTCTGGAATCCAGGGGCTACAAGGCCATGGAGGAGGGGTGCTTGAGTCTGCCGGGCGTTCAGGGTGATGTGGTGAGGCCGGCCTCGATCAATCTGTCCTGGCGGGATGAACATTTCGAAGAGCGGACCGGGGAATTCTCCGGCATGCTGGCAAGGGTGCTGCAGCATGAGATCGATCATCTCGATGGCCGGCTGTTTGTAGACCGCCTGCAGAAGAGGGACCGGAGAAAAGTGCAGCAAGATCTCGATGATCTTGCCGAAGGCCGTTTCAGCGCCTCATATCCGGTTGTGCCGCCCGCGGTTCACGCAGGCCAGGCATGAGGATGGCATCATTAATTTTTTTATTCCCCGTTCGTTCATGAGAATCGTGTTCATGGGAACCCCTGATTTTGCGGTTCCTTCGCTTGAGAGGATCGCCTCGGAAAAGCAGGAGTTCGATATTGCGCTTGTCGTTACCGGATCCGACAAGCCCCGTCGCAGAAAAAATGCGCAGGAGGAACCTACCCCGGTAAAAAAAGCCGCCCTGCGGCTCGGCCTTCCGGTTTATGAAACCGATGACCCATCGGGTCCCGAACTGGCCGCTGCCGTTGCCGCCGCCAGACCGGATGTGATTGTCGTGGCGGCGTTCCGCATTCTTCCGCCTGCAGTCTACACCCTTGCCCCAAAAGGAGCCTTCAATCTCCATGCGTCGCTGCTTCCGGCCTTCAGAGGCGCTGCCCCGATCAACTGGGCGATCATCAGGGGGGAAAAGGAGACCGGCGTCACCACGTTTTTTCTGCAGGAGAAAGTCGATACCGGCAATATGATTCTCATGGAGAAAATTCCGGTCGGCGCGGACGACAACGCCTCCACCCTTGCCGAAAAGCTTTCGCTTGCCGGCGCAGGGCTCGTTCTTGAAACCCTTCGCCGGATCGCCGGTGGCCGCGTGGCGCTGCAGCGGCAGGATGACCGCTTCGCCTCCAGAGCTCCCAAGCTCACCAGGGAGAACACCCGAATCAGGTGGAATTCCGCAGCTGTCGAACTCTGCGATTTTATCCGGGGTCTGGCCATGAAGCCCGCAGCATGGACGACGCTGGGCGGCAGGACCCTGAAAATCTACAGGGCTCAGCCCTGTGCCGGGCCGTTGCCCTCGGAACCTTCCGGTCCGGGCGGCGTGCTGATTCACGAGGGGCAGTTTTTTGTTGGCGCCGCCGACGGCTGGATTCGCCTGGAGCTGTTGCAGTTCGAAGGCAAAAAAATGATGGAGGCCTCCGAATTTCTGCGGGGTTTCCGTCCCGAAGAGTACCTCACCCCTCTCGTGCTCTCATGATTGCCATCCCATCGCTTTATTTCTTATATTCTCCACCTTGGAATATCGAGGCCGTGCCTGCGGCAATCCCCGCAGGCGCCCTTATTGAAATTAAACGCTCTTTTTTATGTCCCTGCCTTCTTCGGAAGTGAGCCGCACGCGCAACTTCTGCATTATAGCACATATCGACCACGGCAAATCCACCCTTGCCGACCGGCTGCTCGAGGTGACCCATACGCTTGACCGCACCCAGATGGGTTCAGCCCAGGTGCTCGACGATATGGATCTGGAAAAGGAGCGCGGTATCACCATCAAAAGCCACGCCGTTCAGATGAAGTACACGGCCAGAGACGGTCAGGAGTACATTCTCAACCTTATCGATACGCCGGGGCATGTCGATTTCAGCTATGAGGTTTCCCGTTCCCTGGCAGCCTGCGAAGGCGCGCTGCTTATCGTGGACGCCACGCAGGGCGTAGAGGCGCAGACCATCGCCAACCTGTACCTCGCCATCGATGCCGGCCTTGAAATCATTCCGGTCATCAATAAAATAGATCTGCCCTCTTCCGACGTCGAAGGGGTCGCCTCCCAGATCATCGATCTGATCGGTATTGAGCGGGAGGATATCCTCCAGGTTTCCGCCAAGGCAGGAACCGGAGTCGATGAGCTGATGGCAGCCATCATCGCCAGGATTCCCGCTCCCAAAGACAACAAGGACCTTCCCCTCAGGGCGCTGATTTTCGATTCGGTTTTCGACGCCTACCGCGGTGCGGTGGTCTACCTCAGAATCGTTGACGGTGTGCTCAACCGGGGCGACCGGGTCCGGTTTTTCGCCAACGACCATCTCTATACCGCCGATGAGATCGGCACGATGAGCCTGAAGCGCCAGCCGAAAGAGAGGCTTGCCGCCGGCAATGTGGGTTACCTGATCTGCTCCATCAAGGATGTCAAGGATGCAAAAGTCGGCGATACGGTAACGCATGCCGACGCTCCCGCCGCCGAACGGCTTTCAGGTTACAAGGATGTCAAGCCGATGGTCTACAGCGGCCTCTATCCGATCAACTCGAACGAGTTCGAGGACCTTCGCGAGTCGCTCGAAAAGCTTTCGCTGAACGACGCTTCGCTGGTCTACACTCCCGAAACGTCGGTTGCGCTCGGTTTCGGTTTCCGGTGCGGTTTTCTCGGCCTGCTCCATATGGAGATCATCCAGGAACGTCTGGAACGCGAGTACGGGGTCAACATCATCACGACGGTTCCCAATGTGGAATACCGGGTCGTACTGACCAATTCCGATGTCATCGAAGTCGACAATCCGTCGAAGATGCCGGACACGGCGAAAATCAGCCACGTCGAAGAGCCCTATGTGAGCATGCAGATCATCACGCTTTCCGAGTATATCGGCAACATCATGAAGCTCGGCATGGAGCGGCGCGGGGAGTACCGCAATACCGACTATCTCGACAGCACCAGGGTGAACATGCATTTCGAGTTTCCCCTCGCCGAAATCGTTTTCGATTTTCACGATCGTCTCAAGTCCATTTCGAAGGGGTATGCCTCGATGGACTACGAGTACATCGGCTACCGGGAGTCCGATCTCGTCAAACTCGACGTGCTGCTCAACGGTGAGCCGGTCGATGCGCTCTCCATCATCGTGCACCGCTCGAAAGCCTATGAATGGGGTCGCAAGCTCTGTCAGAAACTGAAAGGCATCATTCCGAAACAGATGTATGAGGTGGCCATCCAGGCGGCTATCGGCAGCAGGGTCATTTCAAGGGAGACCATTTCGGCCATGCGCAAGAACGTGCTGGCGAAATGTTATGGCGGCGATATCAGCCGCAAGCGCAAACTGCTTGAAAAACAGAAGGAAGGCAAGAAGCGCATGAAGCAGGTCGGAAGGGTCGAGGTGCCGCAGGAGGCATTCCTTGCCATTCTCAATATCGACGAGTGAGGACTCGGTAGCCAGGAGACGGGCGGTCGGAAAATACTCTCGGGGTTTCTGATGAAAATTCGCCGGAACGAAAAAAAAAGAACGTCGAATATTTTGAGTGGCCTGTTTTTTGCGGAAGAAAAAATGGAGTGGATGTGTATCAGATAAAACCATATAACCATTGTTTATTTTGAACAGTCAACATGAAAAACCGGCTAAAAAACAGTCGAGAGAGTGGTTTGAGGCTCTTGTAATAGCGGCGATTTTCGCAACGTTGCTGAGAATATTTGTTGTCGAATCTTACAGGATTCCAACCGGTTCGATGGAAAATACGCTGCTTGCCGGCGATTTTCTTTTTGTAAACAAATATGTCTACGGCGCAAAAGTGCCGCTTGTGGGGTTCCGCCTTCCTGCAGCCGACAGCGTCAACAGGGGCGATATCATTGTCTTCAAGTTTCCCAAAGACCGTTCGCTGAACTACATCAAACGATGTGTTGCCGTCAGCGGTGATACGCTTGAAATCCGGTCTCAGCAGCTCTATGTGAACGGCAGGGTATCCGCTCTGCCTGAGCATGCGCAGTTCATTGGCCAGAAGGTGCCGCCGGGAGCCGCCGATTTCCAGATATTTCCGAAATATTCAAGTTTCAACAAGGATAATTACGGCCCTTTGCGCATCCCCCGCAAAGGCGATGTGATAGATCTCAATGCCGAAACCTACCAGTTGTACAGTTCACTTGTTGCCGATGAAGGCCATGATGTTTCGCTCATGGGGGTTCAGGTCTATGTTGACGGTGTTCCGGCAAAACAGTATACCGTTCAGGATAACTATTATTTCGCCATGGGAGATAACCGCGACAACAGCCTCGACAGCCGTTACTGGGGTTTTCTGCCGGAACGGGACATTGTGGGTGAGGCCATTATGGTCTACTGGTCGTGGGATCCCGGTATTCCGCTGCTGCTCGATCCGCTTGGCAAAATCTTCTCGGCAAGATGGCAGCGGATTGGCCTGATGGTTCACTGAACCGTTGTTTCCATCTGCCGGATTTTCCTGCAGACGAGCGCGGTTGATTCCTGAAGCTTCCGGCGGCTGAACAGCGTTTTTTCAAGCTCCGGAAAAGCGAGGGCAAGTTTTTTGACGCTTATGTGCCGCCGCAGGTTTTGCGGACACTGTTCTGTCGGGGTCATTTCGACCCGGCTGAGCGTTATGGCGTTCATGCCGAACTCCGGCTCGATCGAGCCGATGGTGAGGGTGTGGGTGTTTCCGCTGGAGCCCTGATACCGCTGCTGAACCTGCTCCCTGAACGTGCCGTTCATCCGGACCGAAGCGACGCTGTAGATGGCGAGGTACCCGAACAGGAAAAGCATGCCCGGCGAGAGAAGCAGCGCTTTTATCCAGGATCGCGGGTTGACGTTATGTTCAGGTGAATGGAGGCTCATGGTCAAGGTTCGGGGTGACGTCGGCACGGAACATGATGCGCGCCGGTATTACTATTCCATGATACAATTTTTTTCTCTTTATTACAGGCAACCCTGTTCGCTCTGTCGATAGCTCCGAAGAACCTTTTTGCAAACCCGTACTCTTTTTATGTCAGTGCAGCCCCGGATTCCCTCGTTTGTTTTCACGCCGCTCATCAGGGAGGTTCACGCCGATACCGAGACCCCTGTTTCAGTCTATCTCAAACTGCAGCGGCCGCATTCATGCCTTCTCGAGTCGGTGGAAGGCGAAGAACGCCTGGCCCGGTTCTCCTATATCGCCATTGATCCGGTCGCCGTGCTCAGAGGCTCCGTAGGCGGAGATGTCGCGATCGAGGTCTTCAACGAACGTTTCAGCAGCCTTAAATCGATTGCCGCCGAAGAGCGCGATCTGCGCAAGGTCATCGACCGCTGTCTGGGTGAGTTCGACACCCTCGAACTGCCGGGTCGCAAGAACGGCTCACCCCGCATGATCACTTCCGGCGTTTTCGGCTATTTCAGCTACGATGCGATGCATCTGGTCGAACGCATACCCAGGCCTCTCCTGCCCGATCCCGCGGGCATGGCTGATATCGTGCTGCTTTTCTGCGATACGCTTGTGGTGTTCGACAACATCATGAGGAAGGTTTTCATCACCACAAACTATCTCGATGGCAGCGACCGGGGCGAGGCCGAAGCGCGCCTCGATGCCATTGCCGAACAGATGCTGCGTCCGCTCAGCCGCGAGGAGGTGGTGCTGAAGCCGGAGCGACCTGCAGAGGTGGTTTCCAACACCACAAGGGATGCGTATCTGGGCAAGGTTGTAAAAGCCAAGGAGTACATCCTGCAGGGCGATATTTTTCAGGTGCAGATTTCCCAGCGCCTGCGTCGCCCGCTCTCCACGCGCCCTTTCGATGTCTACCGGATGCTCAGGA
Organism: Chlorobiaceae bacterium; assembly: GCA_013334435.1. GTDB lineage: Bacteria > Bacteroidota > Chlorobiia > Chlorobiales > Chlorobiaceae > Chlorobium. Next base: position 18,632 of record JAAXXP010000026.1, read on the forward strand.
CGGTCAATCCGTCTCCGTATCTCTACTATTTCGATCTTCCCGATGCACAGATCGTGGGCTCCTCTCCTGAACTGCTGGTAAAGGTGCAGCGCGACGAGAGCGGGCGGCGCATCGTCGATACCCGGCCCATAGCCGGGACAAGAAAGCGCGGGAGCACCTACGAAGAGGATGCCCGCATCGCCAGGGAGCTGCTTGCCGACGAGAAGGAGTGCGCCGAACACCTCATGCTGATCGATCTGAGCCGCAACGATATCGGCCGTATCGCCAAGGTCGGTACGGTCGAGACCAATGAGATGATGATCATCGAAAAATATTCCCACGTCATGCACATCGTCAGCAATGTGCGCGGCGAACTCCGGGACGATCTGGGAACCATGGACGCCTTCTGGTCGTGCTTTCCGGCAGGTACGCTGACCGGGGCTCCGAAAGTGCGCGCCATGGAGATCATCTACGAACTGGAAGAGGAGAAGCGCGGTATCTACGGCGGTGCGGTTGGTTTTCTGGATTTCAAGGGGAATCTCACCACAGCCATAACGATACGGACCATGGTCGTCAGTGACGGAACCATCTATTTTCAGGCCGCAGGAGGAATCGTGGCCGATTCGAAGCCGGAAAGCGAATATGAAGAGACCATGAGCAAGATGCGGGCCGGACTGACGGCGGTAGAGAACATCGAAGCGTCAGAGGGCATGTATTGATCGGTGTTTTGCAGGAGACGTGTTGTATCGAACGAACAAAACCATACAGGAACCATGAAAAAAAGAGGAAACAGAGTGAAATACCTGCTGCTGCTCCTGCTCGGAATAGCCGTGGGTGGGCTTGTTTTCGCCAACATCGAGTTCAGCTTTTCCGGGCCCGATACCAGTTTCAGGCTGAGCAGCAAGCCGAACTACGCCACGGCGAAAAACAATTTCGAGAATTCCCCGATAGAGACGCTCAGGGATTTCAACGAAGCCTTTGTGCAGATTGCCGAATCGGCAACGCCCTCGGTGGTGACCATTTTTACCGAAAAGACCGTGAACCGCAGGGTTATCAGCCCGTTCGAGTTTTTCGGACGCACTCCCTTCGATGATTTCTTCGGCACGCCGAAAAGCGGCGGTCAGAACTCTCGCAGGGAGGTACAGCGCGGGCTCGGTTCGGGCGTGATCGTCACTTCCGACGGCTATATCCTTACCAGCAATCACGTGATCGACAATGCCGACGCCATCTATATCCGCACTTTCGACAACCGGAAGATCGTGGCTAAAGTCATCGGCGCCGACCCCAAAACCGATCTGGCCGTCATCAAGGTGAGCGACAAGGGGCTTAAGCCAATCCTGATCGGCGACAGCGACAGGCTCAGAGTGGGGGAGTGGGTGATCGCCATCGGCAGCCCGCTGGGCGAGAGCCTCGCCCGAACCGTAACCCAGGGAATCGTGAGTGCTATCGGACGTTCCAATGTAGGCCTTGCGGACTACGAAGACTTCATCCAGACTGATGCAGCCATCAACCCCGGCAACTCCGGCGGACCCCTGGTGAACATCAACGGCGAGCTGGTGGGCATCAATACGGCGATCGCCAGCCGTACCGGCGGATTCGAAGGCATCGGGTTCGCGGTTCCCTCGAATATGGCCCAGAAGGTCCTCACCTCGCTCATCACCAAAGGCAAGGTTACCCGCGGTTACCTCGGCGTCAGCATTCAGGACATCGATGAGAACATCGCCAGGGGCATGCAGCTCAAGAGCACACAGGGCGTGCTGGTCGGCACCGTCGTGTCGGGCAGTCCGGCGGCCAGGGCGGGTATCCTTACCGGCGACGTGATTCTCGACTTCAACGACCGGAAGGCATTGTCGAGTGTCGAGCTTCGCAACGCCATTGCCGGTCTCTCTCCGGGTTCCATGGCCAAAATCAGGATTCTTCGCGACGGCGAAGTGCGTTTGTTCAACGTCCGTCTGGAGGAGCAGCCCTCCGGTGATGCCGCTTCGCTGCCTGCACAGCAGCAGCAACAGCCGGCTTCCGAAGCGTTCGGGATCCGTGCGCAGGAGCTGACTCCGCAGCTTGCCCGGCAGTTCAAGCTGCAGGAGGGAGTTACAGGCAAGGTGGTCGTCACCGCCGTTGACCAGTCGAGCAGCGCATTCAGTGCCGGCCTGCGTGCCGGGGATGTGATCGTATCGTTCAACAAACAGCCGCTGACCTCTTACGCGCAGTATGCCGGGCTTCTGCGAAAAGTCAAAAGGGGAGACCTCGTTTTTCTGCTCGTGGACCGTCGGGGCAGCAAGGTGTATTTTGCCTTCAATGTGTAAAAGTTTCTTGCCCTGAAGCGTTTAGTGTTGTACATTGCAAGGGAGTAAAGTCAGCCGCAGAGGCAGCTGACTTTACTTTTTTTTGTTGCCATCTGACCTTCCTGCTCCTCCTGAAAACAGCTTCATGGTGATCTGCAGGAAATGGGCTTCTAACCGATCTGTTTATCGCTAACCATTAAGAGCACAAAACATGAGTGACAGAATTTACCTGACCAGAGATGGATACAACCGGCTCAAGGATGAGCTGCATGTGTTGGTTCATCAAACCAGAAAGGAGGTTCTGGAGAAAATCGCTGAAGCCCGTTCTCATGGCGATCTGAGCGAAAACGCGGAGTACGATGCGGCAAGGGAGGAACAGTCGCAGACTGAAGCCCGCATAGCAGATCTCGAAAACAAGCTTTCGACGGCAACCATACTCGATCCCAAGCAGATCAAGACAGACAAGGTGTACATTCTCACCTCGGTGAAGCTGAAAAACCTGCAGGACGAGAAAGAAACGGTTGAATACACGCTTGTCTCGTCCGAAGAGGCCGATTCCGATCTCGGAAAAATATCGGTGCGCTCTCCTGTCGGGCGTTCGCTTATCGGCAAATCCGTGGGCGATAAAGTGCACATCACCGTTCCCAAAGGCGAGCTGCACTACGAGATCCTCGACATTTTCGTGAAGTAAGCCCGTTCAGGCATTCACTTCCTGATATCCGCCAAAAGACATTGCCCTGCACTCCCGATCCGGAGTGCAGGGCTTTTTGCTTGATGACAACAAAACCGGAAGCCAATCAGCATGCCTCTGATGCAGCGCAAAGTTATACTGTCGGAAAAGAGTGATGCCTA
>JAAXXP010000027.1 GCA_013334435.1 Chlorobiaceae bacterium
AGCATCGGGGAAGAGGGATCATAGAGCGATGCCGCTCCGGAAAGAAGCTTTTTGCGGTTCGATACCGCGTAACAGTAACGGCACCCGTGCGTACAGGTGTCATAGCTGCCGATATCACGGCTTGCGATGCAGCCGCACGCCTTTCGCTGACTCCGGTCTTTTCCGGTTCCGGTCACCTGTCTTCCGCTTATTCGCCCGATCAGCTCAGCGTCGATACAGCGGCTGTGCATGATGCCGCAATGCGAAAGATCGATATCCTGAGCGCAGGTGCAGAGTGCGATGTCGAACATTCGGGCGGTTCCGGCAAACCTGCCCGCAAGATCGGCCATCTCCTCCTTGCCGGGAGTGGCATAGCCGACGCCGCGCATTCGTCCCCTGATTTTGCGGTAATCATCAAGAAAACTGATGATGCAGCGTTCCGTATAACCGGCAAGAGCCTCGGCCAGAAGGGCGAATGCGGATGCGTGCCACACCGCGTTCATGGTTTCGGTCAGGATCACCGGATCGTACCGCCAAACCACCCGTTCCCTGCCGGCAAGACGCGAAAGTTTTCGAAAAGCACTGACGCGATCCTCTCTCGGGGGGACACCAGGTTCCAGCTCAAGGTCGTAAGGGGTGAGGGTAAAAAGAAAATAGGAGGAGTAACCCATGGCGTCGATCTCCGGGAGGAAGTGGAGAAACGGCGCCGGATTTTTCGTCCAGAACACCAGAGCATCGACACAATCCGCCCCGAGTGCGATCCGGCTAACCTGTTTCGGCTGCATGGGATTGCGCACCAGCACTTCGCCGGCTTTAAGACGGTTCAGCAGCCACTCGCCGTAAAAGGCCGGGATATCGGTTCTCCGGCTTGCGCTGACGATCATTCGCCGACCTTTCGGGCGCTTTGAAGCCCGGGCGACCGGGCAAGCAGGCGCTTGCGCTCGGCGGTAAAGTGCCACCACGGCAGCGCCTCGTTACCGGCCATAAAGCTCGTCACCGACATGAATACATCGATCACGCAGGGGTCCTGGAGAGTGTCCGTCGCCTCGCAGAGATCACGGTACATCTCCAGAGGACAACGACCGGAAAGCTGCTCCGGTTCAGAAATACCGATCATGACGAGATCCCTGGCGACGGCTTTTCCGATGTTCGGCAGATCGGTGAGCCTGCAGACCCGGTTACGAATGACTTTTGACGGATTCACGGGATTAACGGTTTCCGGTTAAAAAAAGGAGCCGCACTGCTGCGGCTCCCCGGTAAATAACCTCTTTTCCCTGCAGAACTGCAAAGGAAACTGACGGTTAGTGTTCGTCCACCTTGATCCTCATCGAGAAGAAGGAACGATGCACATAAACCAGCGACAGAACAAAGAATACCGCTGCGAGGGTCAGCGCCACCTGAGGCGGAAGTTCAATGGCGAGCTCAATGGCAAGCAGACCGAACAGGGTGGTGAACTTGATGATCGGGTTCAGGGCAACCGAAGAGGTGTCCTTGAATGGATCGCCGACCGTATCACCGACAATTGAGGCATCATGCAGCTCGGTGCCTTTGGCATTGAGTTCGGTTTCAACAAGTTTCTTCGCGTTGTCCCACGCACCGCCGGCATTGGCCATGAAGATGGCCTGGTAGAGACCGAAAAGCGCGATGGAGATCAGATAGCCGATAAAGAAGAAGGAATCAAGACAGGCAAACGCAAGTGTCGTAAAAAACACGGTCAGGAAGATGTTGAGCATACCTTTCTGCGCAAACTTCGTGCAGATTTCGACAACCTTCTTGCTGTCCTCGATCGATGCTTTTTCAGCACCGCTGTCCAGCTTGATGTTCTTCTTGATGAACTCAACGGCATAGTAGGCGCCGGTCGTCACCGCATTGATGGATGCGCCGGTAAACCAGTAGATCACCGCGCCGCCCATCATGAGGCCAAGCAGGAACGGTGGAGAAAGAATGGAGAGCTTTGCAATCGAGCTGACATCAGCAAGACCGTTGGTCAGAATCATGATGATTGAGAAAATCATGGTCGTCGAACCGACCACCGCAGTACCGATCAGTACCGGCTTGGCCGTTGCCTTGAAGGTATTGCCGGCGCCGTCGTTGGCTTCAAGATAGCGTTTTGCATTGGTGAAGTCAGGCTTGAAACCAAACTCGCTCTCAATCTCTTTCGGCGAAACGTTTTCGATCAGCGAAAGCTCATAAACCGACTGTGCGTTATCAGTAACCGGACCATAGGAGTCTACTGCTATGGTGACAGGACCCATGCTCAGGAAGCCGAAAGCCACAAGACCGAAAGCAAACACTGAAGGGGCAAGCATGATCACCTTGTCAAGTCCGACGGTCAGAAGTCCCTGTGACGCAATCAGCTCGGGAGTCAGACCGAGAGTGGTGATGCCAAGAGTACTGAGTCCATAGGCTGCACCCATAAGACCGACAATGGCAAGTCCCATCCAGTAGGCACTGAAGTTGCCGGCAACAAGACCCGCCAGAATGTTCAGCGCGGCTCCACCCTCTTTGGTGCACTGCACGACATTGCGGACATGGGCGCACTCGGTGGAGGTAAAGCGGTTGACCAGTTCCGGAATAAGCGCACCGGCAATGGTACCGCAGGTAATAATCGAAGCAAGCTTCCACCACATGGTGCCGTCGCCAAGCGTGCTGATCAGGTAATACGATGCGACATAGGTAAGGATGATCGAAACGATGGAGGTCAGCCAGACCAGCGTAATGAGCGGTTTTTCGAAGTTCATCTCATCAGCATTGCTGTACTTCATCTTGGCCAGAGCGGCATTGACCCAGTAGGAGACCGCACTTGCAAGAATCATGACAAGGCGCATGGCAAAAATCCAGACAAGCAGCATGATCTGCACTTCGGGAGCCTTTATGGCCAATAGAATAAAGGAGATCAAGGCAACACCGGTAACGCCGTAGGTTTCAAAACCGTCAGCCGTAGGTCCGACCGAGTCACCGGCATTGTCACCGGCACAGTCAGCGATAACACCGGGATTACGGGCGTCATCCTCCTTGATCTTGAAGACGATCTTCATGAGATCGGAACCGATGTCGGCAATCTTGGTGAAGATACCGCCGGCGATACGAAGCACCGAAGCGCCGAGAGACTCACCGATGGCGAAGCCGATAAAGCAGGGTCCGGCAAAATCACTGGGAACAAAAAGCAGAATGCAGAGCATGACGAAAAGCTCAATGCTGATAAGCAGCATGCCGATGCTCATACCCGCCCGGAGCGGAATGGCATAGGTTGGAAACGGTTTGCCGCCAAGGCTGGCGAATGCCGTCCTGGAGTTGGCAAAGGTGTTGATCCTCATGCCGAACCAGGCAACCGTATAGCTTCCGAGAATACCGATCAGACTCGCGGCAAGAATGGAAACAACCTTTATGGTTTCCAAATGACGCAGCCAGCCGAAGTAGGCGACGATAATGGCACCGATAAGAACCCAGAGAACAAGGATGAACTTGCCCTGCGTAATCAGGTAGGTTTTGCAGGTGGCATAGATCAGTTCGCTTATCTCCTTCATGGCATTGTGAACAGGGAGATTGCGGATGCCCATGTACTGGACGACACCGAAAAGCATGCCGAACAGGCAGATTGCAAGCCCCCACATAAGGAGCGTGTCACCGGGAATACCACCCAGAAAAGGCACCGAGTGTAAATCCGGCAATACCAGATCGGCCTCGCTTGCCATCGCTTTTGGCGACTGAAGCAATACTCCAAGGCCTCCCAGAACCGATCCGGCTCTGGCCAACCATGATACGTTAAACGGTTTTTTCATTGCGCTTTGTTTTCACTGTTTTTTTTTCTTGACCCAAGAAAAGCGTGTTGTCCGCAGAAATCATTACAGGAAACGACCCTGAAAACAACAAGGAGCTTTAAATTGCAACTTTTTTCATGAATCTCAATACCTTTTTGTAGAACTTCTTAGAGGTTTCACTCTATTTCAACACACCTTTTTTCTCTGTTCCCGATGGCGGAAAACGAATGGTTGTTACCGATTTCGCCGCCGCTCTGCTATATTCCTTCCGTTGTCGCTCCGCCCCTTTTCAATTCAGAATAACCGGGATCATTATCCGGGTTTATGTTTTATATGCCATGAAACTTGTTGTTGGTCTCGGAAATCCTGAACCCCGCTATGCCGGAACGCGCCACAATATCGGCTTTGATACCGTTGACAAAATCGCGGAGTCTTCCGGTGTCCGGTTCGCCCCCGGAAAAGGCAAATACCATTTCGCGAAAATCAGCTGGCGCAGCAGGGCGATCGTGCTCGTCAAGCCGATGACCTACATGAACCTTTCCGGTCATGCCGTGGTTGCCGCCATGAACTTTTACAAGATTCAGCGGCAGGACATCCTGGTTATCTGCGACGACCTCAACCTCCCCTCCGGCGCCCTGAGGCTCAGGGCAAAAGGCTCGGCCGGAGGACAGAACGGCCTGAAACATATCATCGAATGTCTGGGAAGCGATGAATTTGCCCGCATGAGGATCGGCATAAGGCCGGAAAATCAGCCTCTCGCCTCGTTCTCATCGTTCGTGTTGGGAAAATTCAGTGAGGAGGAAAGGAAAACCATGGAAAGCATGCTGGGGGTGTGCGCCGATGCCGCCATGGACTTTGCCGTCAACGGCATTGAACATGCCATGAACCATTACAACAGGGCGTCAGGCTAGCAAGCGACAAGCTCGGGAATCGAGGCACCGCATTCGCGGCGTGAAGGGCGGTGCATCTTCTTCACGAACGTAATGGCGCGGTCGTTGAACTCCCGAGGCTGATCGACATTGCATACATGGCCCGAATTTGCGATCACCTCGAGCCACGAGTTGGTGTGCCGGGTAATGATGAGGCGAACTGCCGGAAGAAACATGTGATCCTCTTCTCCCATGAGGTAGAGCGTTGGAATACCGGTATCCTTCTCCTCGAAGTACTTCAGGAGCGGAGTCAGTTCATAGGTAAGCCGGAACCAGCGCATGAACTCCTTCTGCGCAATTTTTTTCGCCTCGTTCACAAAAAGCAGGCGCGACTTCTTGTGCCGCTCGCGGGGCATGATGATCCAGGCGAAAAAGCTGTAGAGCCACATGTAGGGCACAAAACGCTTGAACATGTTTCCGAGAGCCACCAGAACCTTTGCCCTGACGTTCAGACGGATGATAGCCCCCCCCATGATCATCGAACTGACCCGTTCGGGAGCGATCTCGCTCATGTTGCGGATCAGGATGGTGCCGAGGGAAATACCGATAAAGTGAGCCTTCCGGATATTCAGCGTATCGAGCACCTCGATGATGTCGCGCGTGATATCCTCGAAATTGTAGTGGCGGTCCTCCTTGAGACTGACCATATGCTTCGACTTGCCATGTCCTCTGAGATCGACAAGCAGCACATTGAAATGCTTTATGAACTCCTTGATCTGCAGAAACCAGATCGACGAACTGCCGCCGGCGCCATGAACGAAAACCACCCAGGGAGCATCGGTATCGGGGAGTTCATATGTCTTGTAGTGAAGCATTGAAGAACACGTTTAAAAACCATTAAACCAGACAACAGAAAAAAACAAGACGAGAGACTAAAAAGTTACATGCCGCCTCGCACAACCCTGACAAGCTCGAACAGCGCAACTCCTGCAGCAACGGCCACATTCAGTGAGTGTTTGGTGCCGTACTGCGGGATCTCGAACACCTCATCGCAATGCGCCAGCAGTTCGTCATCGATACCCTGAACCTCATTGCCGACAATCAGACAGAGAGGAAAATCATCCCTGACCGCCATGGTGTAAGGCCTGCTCCTCTCGGCGATCTCCAGACCGCATATTCTCACCCCCTCGGCCTTCAGGCGCCCGACCGCATCGAGCGGATCGGCACAGTACTCCCACTTCACGCACTCCTGTGCCCCCAGTGCCGTTTTTTCGATCTCCCTGCGCGGCGGCGTTGCCGTGTAGCCGGTAATAATCATTTTCTCGACACCGACGGCATCAGCCGTTCGGAACATGGAACCTACGTTCCACATGCTCCGGATATTGTGCAGCATCAGGTAAACCGGATGCTTCGGCGAATTGTCTGACAGCTCAGGTCTCAAGCGGTTCATCTCCTCGCCGGTCAGCTTCCTGAAGCTCATCCTACAGGTTTCCGAGTTTTTCGAGCAGCCGGTCGTTCTCGAGACGCAGCCCGACATTGAAACGCAGGCAGTTTTCCATAAGCGGATAACCCGACACATTACGAACAAGAATACCCGAACTGCTCAGACTCTGAAACACTTCGCGGGCATCGCCGACCCTGATGATGAGAAAGTTCGTGTCGCTCGCCATCACCTCTATTCCCCGAATCCCGTCAAGTGCACCGTAGAGTCTTTCCCGTTCGCCGAGAATGTATGCAACCGCATCGGTAACAAGATAGTAATGCTTCAGCACATGCTGCAGGGTAATTTCAGCCAGGCGACTCGAAGAAAACGGGATTTTAGGCTTGGCTATCTCGCCGAGCAGCACCGGATTGGCAATGGCAAAACCGATGCGCATGCCGGCAAGGGCAAGCGCTTTCGACATGGTGCGAAGCACAATGAGATTGTCCAGCTCGCCGACAAGGCCGATAATGGATGGTTCACGGGAAAACTCGATATAGGCTTCATCGACCAGAACAATGGCATCGCACTCCCTGACAATGCGGCACAGATCGCCATAAGCGAGCGATTTGCCGGTCGGATTGTTCGGCGTCGAAAGCACGATAAAGTCAACCTGTTCCTGTGCAGCCTTCCTGATGATGGCATCCGGGTCGAAATCGAGGCCGGAAAGCATGGGAACACTGACAACTTCAGCCTGCAGGAGCAGGGCTATTTTTTCATAGAGCGAAAACGACGGCTCGGGGATGAGAATCTTTTTTCCCGGTCCGAGACATGCAAGAAAAATCGTGTAGAGCATCTCGTTGGAACCGTTGCTCATGATAACGGAATCCCGAGGCACTCCGAGAAAATCCGCATAGGCATCCATGCCCCTGAACGGCAGAATGTCGGGATAACGGTTCCAGGGCTCCTTGCAAAACTCGTCGAGCACCGTCTTTTTCAGCCACAGCGGCAGATCGAACGGGCTCTCGTTCTGGTTGAGCTTGATTTCGGCCTCCTGGCCCCCCTCCACCTTGTAAACCCCAATATTGTGCAATGCAGGATTAAGAAGATCCCGTATATCTCGCTTCATCTCGATTATTTACTGTTACCGGCCAATGAAAGGCGGCTGACCGGTATGATGGCCCTGTTCCGGCTTCACTAAAAAAAGCATCTTTTTAAGATTTTTTATAAAAAAAACTGGACATTGCTCATTTTTTTTATACTTTAAATCAAGACCAATTTTATCCTATATACTTCAGAAGGAGATGCCATGATACCGATAACGAAAACACCGCTCGATCTGCTGGATGATATATACAGCATAGCTTACTGGATGACCGGCAGTGAAACGGAGTCACGGGAGCTCGTTGACCACACCTACCTCAACGCAGGAATAGACACGCCGGAACCGGAACTTCTGAAAACCTTCAGGGAGTGCTATATCGACCGGTTCGGACAAGAGACGGATTTCTGCCTGAACGAAAAGCCGTGCAAAACCGCCGGAAGACTTGCCGGCGCGATAAAAAACCGTGCCGCCGATATAAAGCTTTCGGTTTTGCTGAGCGAAATTTCAGGGCTCCGCCACCGCGACATTTCCGAAATACTTGAAAAGCCGGTTGAAACCATAAGAATGTGGCTCTACTGGGGCAGAAAACTGCTTGTATACGACGACATTCAGAAAGCCTCAGCCTGAACCCGAATGTTCCCCATGCATAAGGCCGTCTCCCTTTTTTACAGGGAACCGGCCTTTTGTTTTTCTGCACCGCGCTTCCTATTTTGCACCCTGTAGGCTCAACTATACCAGCACAGCATGATCATCATTACCGGAGGCGCCGGATTTATCGGCAGCGCCATGCTCTGGGAGCTCAACATGCAGGGGCGGGACGACATCATCGTCGTCGATGCACTCGGCTCGACAGCTACAGGGCAATGGCAGAATCTTTCCGGACTAAGATTTGCGGATTTCATTCCAAGAGACACCTTTCTCCCCCTGCTTGAAGCCGGAGCACTCTCCGATCCGACGGCGATCATCCACATGGGAGCCATAAGCGCCACCACCGAAACTGATGCCGACCTGCTCATCGAACGCAATTTCGCTTTCTCCAAAAGCGTGGCAGCTTACTGCATGAGGAAACGCGTCCGCCTTATCTATGCCTCAAGCGCCGCCACCTACGGCGACGGCAGCGCCGGCTACGAGGACGATGAAGCGAAAATCGACGCCCTGCGTCCGCTCAACATGTACGGCTACTCGAAACAGCTCTTCGACAGGTGGGCGCTGAAAAACGGCGTGCTGGAGAGAGCCGCGGGCCTGAAATTCTTCAACGTGTACGGGCCCAACGAATACCACAAGGGAGAGATGACGAGCGTTGTCTACAAGGCGTTCCGCCAGATCAGGGAAAAAGGAAGCGTGAATCTGTTCAAATCCCACCGGCCCGACTACCTCGACGGTCAGCAGCTGCGCGATTTCGTCTCTATCCGCGACTGCACCGCCATCATGGCCTGGCTGCTCGATCACCCGGAAGCTTCCGGGCTTTTCAACGCCGGCAGCGGCGAGGCAAGAACCTTCAACGATCTTGTAAGGGCCACATTCGCCGCTCTCGACCTGGAACCGGAAATCACCTATATCCCGATGCCGGAAAACCTGCAGGGACGTTACCAGTACCACACCTGCGCGTCGATGGAAAAGCTCCGCCGGGCGGGCTACCGTAAACCCATGACCACCCTCGAGGAGGGTGTCAGGGAGTATGTTCGAGACTATCTCGACTCCGAAACACCTTATTACGACGTGCTGAACCATACAAAACGTGCTTAACCCCAAGGCCTTTTGACCACAGAAAAAAAAATCGAAATCCAGGGCATCGAACCGGTCATCCTGTTCGGCCCTTTTGACTCCTACCTGAAAACCATCAGGACCGCATTCCCCGATGTCCAGATAACCGCGAGAGGTTCCGCCGTAACCCTGAACGGCGACGACGACGAGGTTGCCGTACTCGAACAGATTTTCAGGGAGATGATCTTTCTGGCCGACAAGCATGGAGAGGTGCTCGAAAACGACCTCAACGCGCTGATCAATCTGGCGCTCGCCCCTGTTCCCCGTTCGAAACCTCCCGCACCCGATGACGAGGACATTATCGTATCGACCCCTGATTTCGCCGTAAAGGCCAAAACCAACGGACAGCGGCGCATGGTCTCGGAAGCGAAAACCAACGACATTCTTTTCGCCATCGGACCGGCAGGAACGGGAAAAACCTATACTGCCGTTGCTATCGCCGTTGCCGCATGGAAAGCAAAAACCGTCAAGCGGATCGTGCTTGCCCGCCCGGCGGTCGAAGCCGGAGAAAGCCTCGGATTTCTGCCGGGAGACCTTGCGCAGAAAATCGACCCTTACCTCAGACCGCTCTACGATGCCCTGCAGGATATGCTGACCTCCGAAAAGCTCAAACTGCTCACCGAGCGTCGGATTATCGAAATCGTTCCTCTCGCCTACATGCGGGGAAGAACGCTGAACAACGCATTCATCATTCTCGACGAAGCTCAGAACGCATCGAGCAAACAGATGAAAATGTGTCTCACCAGACTCGGCATCAACTCGAAAGCAATCATTACCGGCGACGTCACACAGATCGATCTGCCCAGCGTTATGGAGTCGGGCCTGCCGAATGCGGAGCAGATCCTCAAAAACATCAAAGGCATCAGTTTCGTCTATCTCGACAAGTCGGACGTTGTCCGTCACAAGCTGGTCAGGGACATCATCAACGCTTACGAGATTCACGAAAGCAAATGAGCGCACGGGGGCCTGTTCCGCGGCAAAAGGAACTTTGTCTCCTGCCGCCTGGTTTTTAATCACTGACGGATTTTCCCGTACACGACGCTTTCTCTATCTGAACTCCTCAAACCACAGGATACATCATGGCACACCGTATTACCGATGAATGCACCTACTGCGGAGCCTGTGAACCGGAATGTCCGGTTACGGCTATCACTCCGGGTGACGACCTCTATGTTATAGACGAAAGCGTCTGCTGCGACTGCGTAGGCTACCATGAAGAGGCAGCATGTGTGGCAGTCTGTCCGGTTGACTGCATCATCAAGGTCTGAAGAGCCCGGGATACCGCGGCCCAACAGCCCCCGCCGGCATTCGCATCTCCTTTCGCAAGGTTTAAACTTGTGCCCCCGGTTGCTTATATTGGAGGGTTATGATCTCACCGGGCAAGCCTGGAAGAAACCGCAGCGGATACAGGGAGAAACGCGGAGTCGGCGGAACCGCCGTCCGGAAAACGCTGCAGGATTCAGATGGCTCCCTTTTTTGCCATAATCACTCAATCCTGCCGTATGCGTATTCTTTTTGTCAATCCGAATGAAATCAGGCATATCGAGTATTCCGACTATGCCATGGGGGGCTATATACGACCGTACTTCTCCCCCGCTCTCGGCATGCTGATTTCCATGACACCCGAACACCATATCGCAGAGTATATCGACGAGATCATCGGCGAGCAGATCGATTTCAGGAAGCGGTACGATCTGGTGGCCATTACCACAACATGGACCATTCAGGCCCAACGGGCCTACCAGATCGCCGACGGATTTGCAAAACACGGCGTCCCCTGCATCATCGGAGGAAACCATGCATCGCTCTGCATCGAGGAAGCCTCGCGCTACGGAAGCGTCGCTTCCGGCATGGCGGAGAACATGTGGCTGCAGATACTCGACGATGCCGAGCGCCGCAGCCTGCGCCCGATCTACAATGCCGCCGACTTTCCCGATGTCGTCGGATGCGCATGGTTCGATTACCGGAAAATCAAAAGAGCCCTCGACAACACCAGCGCGTCCATCGATCCGATCAACGGCCTGTCGCGCAACATGCGCCCATTCCCCATTCTTACCAGCCGGGGATGTCCGCACACCTGCAAAATGTGCGTCACACCGGAAATCTACCATAAAAAGTATTTCGCCATCGATCCCCTGCTGCTCGAGGAACAGCTTGCCGAAGCCGAAAAGCTGTTCAAGCCGTTCATGTACATGTTCATCGACGAATATTTCGGGCATGACCCCCGGCACACCTCGGCATGTCTCGAAAAATTCAGGAATGCCGGAGTCAAGTACGGAGTACAGGTCACTCCGAACCTCCTCTGTGAGGGCGATCTGGCAAGGGAGCTTGCCGACAGCGGATGCGTTGTCGCCAGCATCGGCCTCGAATCGCTCAATACCGAAGTACTCGAAGAGGATTTCGGCAAGGGAGAACCGAGCGTCCGGGAGGGCATGGAACTCAACGACAGGAACATCGAGGCCACCTACATGGCGGCGATCGGAAAATGCCAGGAAGCCAAGCTCCCCTTCATGCTCTTCTGGCTCATCAACCCGGTGCGCAACAGCATCGAGGATATGGAAAGGATCGTCGAATTCTCCAAGCGCAGCGGAGCCGTTCTCTCCTCGCTGAATTTCGCCGTACCGCTTCCGGGCACGAAGTTTTTCAAGGAACAGCAGCAGAAAGGAAACATCCTCTCCTACGACTGGAGCCGCTACAACACCTTCAACATTCTGCTGAAACCCGCCAGCGGCATCTCCGCCGAAAAGTTCCAGAAAGCCATGCACGACAACTTCATCAAACTCTATCCCATCACCGGCATACCCGCTCATCTCATGGGGGAGGCCTCCTTCAGCATAGAGGTGATCCCCTACATCGTCACATCGGTGGCAGTCCGCCTCGAATATCTGAAAAAAATGGTGGAAAAAACTTTTCCCTTTCCCCTGCCGCTGCCCTTCATGCCGAAATAACCGCAGAAGGCGGCGGGCATTCTTTTGTCAGCTGAAAAAAAAGTTTATATTTTCGGAATTCTTTTGAATTGTTCTTTCATTCAAGTTCACCACCAACCTTAAGCAAGGAATTCGATATGGCACTGTACATTACTGAAGAATGCACCTACTGCGGCGCTTGCGAGCCGGAATGCCCGGTCAACGCAATTTCCGCCGGTGACGACATCTATGTCATCGATGCCGGTTCATGCACCGAGTGTGTCGGCTATGCAGATTCACCTGCATGTTCCGCCGTCTGCCCTGCAGAGTGCATCGTACAGGGATGATCTGATCTCAAGGCTTTACGAATAAAAAAAGCGGTATGACCAACATCATGCCGCTTTTTTTATTGCCTTTCCGGAACCGTCGCGTTACGAAAAAACACCCGGAACCTCCTGTCAATCCTCGTAATCCACCACAACCCTGTCCGCCGAAGCCTCGACAATGAACGCCTTGACCGCCTCATGAAGAGGATGAACCTGATAGCCGTCCAGCGCCTTTCTGTCGGCAAACTCCGAATACAGAGCCACATCAAACGACACCGCCGAGCAGCTGAAGTCAATGCCGGCCTCAATCCTGAGCAGGCCCGGGATCCGTCCTGCAAGAGCCTCCAGCTTCTCCTTGAAAAGCCTGGCGTTAGCCACCCTGTCGTTGCCATGCGCATGATCCTTCAGACGCCACATCACCAGATGTTTGATCATAAACCTGATACCTGTTGTTTCCTGTTACTATACCGGGACTGTGCCGCTGCCGTCACCGGTTCCATGACGAGCCGCTCGCCGCTCCGTTAACGGCATAATCGCTCTTCTTTCCCGACTTCTGGGCAAAGGCTCTTTCGAACATCTCTTCGGCCAGAAGCCAGCGGTCGCCCTGCGCGTTGAGCATCACCAGCAGCATATCGTGATTCTCCTTGCGCGCACGCGCTATGAGACATTTGCCGGCACTTCTGGTAAAACCGGTCTTGATGCCCACCGCATAGGGATATTTGACCAGCAGCTTGTTGTGGGTTTTCAGGAGTATGAACCGCCTGGTGTTCAACTCCGTCACCAGGGCCGATTCGAGCTGGGCGATATCGTTGAAGGTGCTGTTTCTGATGGCGTATTCGGTAAGGGTCAGCAGATCTTCGGCCGTCGAGATATTGCCGGCATAGACCCCCTTGTCGAAACCGGCGGGATTGGTGAAGTTCGAGTTGCTCATGCCCATTTTCTTCGCACGGAAATTCATTGCCGTCACGAACTTCTCCACGCTGCCGCTCAGATGTATGGCGATGGCGAAAGCCGCATCGTTGCTTGAACTGACCATCGCAGCCTTGACCAGGTCATGCAGCCTTACCCGGTCCCCAGGCTTGAAACCCGCCTTGGAAGGCTCGACACTCGTGGACTCTTTGGTTATAAGCACCTCCTGATCGAGCTTGCCGCTCTCGATGGCGATAAGGGCGGTCAGGATTTTCGTAAGGCTCGCCGGCTGTATGATCCGGCCTGTATCCTTTGCCATATAGACCCTTGAACCGCGAGCATCCTTGACGATATAGGATGCTATGCCGGGGTAGAAGGCCCCCGCATCGGGAGGCGGCCCGGCAAAAGCCGTTAGCCGGCAGTATGAGAGCATGACAAGGAAAAACAGAAACGCAGTCCATTGTTTTATCATCGAACCATCTCCTCTTCTTGGGTGTCGGAAGCCGGCAGACGCGTTTTGGGGGAATCAGCCTGGCCCGTCAGATGTAAAAACATATGTAACTTATTATTAAGAAAAATAATACAGTTTTTCAAAACCGACTGCATTATTTTTGCGTATTTTTTACGACGCTACCGTTAAAACCCGCCTGCATCCTGTTCGGTCAGCCCTCCGGCTTCGGAAATTTTCGGTTTGGGCGTCTGCATCCGGCTGCTGTCGATCTGCTTCACCTGCCGGAGAAGCTGAACCGCGTTGGTGACAAGCTCCCTGACCGAACGCTTCACATACCGGCTTTTCATGAAACGGCTCACATTATGCTGCATGTCCTCGGCAATCCATCCCCGGCTCCAGCCGAGATAGTTGAACGGAGGAAACACGAATCCGAGATCGGAAAAAAAAGCGTTGAGCTGCCCGGCCACCCCCTGAACGTTGTCCTGCCCTCCGGTAATGATGAACGAAACCACCTTGTTGCGAATCAGCACCCGGTCGTGCAGGGTTATCTGGTTCTGAACGGTGTTGAGCCTTTCGGCCATCTTGTAGTAGAGCGACGACGCATTCCCCCACCGGATCGGCGTAGCCAGAAACACCACATCGGCCCAGAGCACCAGAGTCCGGTAGAGTTCGGTCATGCCGTCGTCAGGATTCATGCAGGTAATCGAACAGGGCCAGGTGCAGGCCTCTTCATGTCGGCTGTAATACCCCTCGCAATGCCTGAACTGCAGCTCACGGAGCCTGAGCATCCGGGTTTCGGCCCCGTATCCTGAAGCAGCGAAATCGAGCGCGGCCTGAAGGGCGGTTTCCGATGTGGACGGGCGCGGCAGAGACCGGTTCATGTTGGTTGCCGAAATGCCGAGCACATGGAGCGAATCCGGAGTTGTTTGATAGTCGAGGTTTATCAGGTCGGCGAGGCGAAGGTCCTCATGTACGGACCGGAAAGCCCTGACGACAGGTTTTTCAGACACGAATATCATACCATCCTCGACCCTGACTTCGAAAACCGCCTGACGGTCCTGGTAACCCTCGGGAGCACGGCCGTCGGCAATGCTGTATTGCCAGCCGTGCCACGGGCAGGCAACGTAGAGCGCTCCGCCGTCGAGCCGCTGTATGAACCCCTCACCAAGATCACCGCCCTTGTGCAGGCAGGCGTGTTCGAGTGCGGTAATGGCGCCGCCATAATTGAAAAGTGCAACCGAACTTCGGTCGGCTTTTACCGTCCTGTGGCTGCCGGGAGGCAGTTCCGAAAGAGGAAGTACGGCAATGAATTTCATGGGCCATTGCGGAAACAGTCGTTGACATGATGCCGGCCTCACCACTCAGGCTCCGCAAAGGCGAAACAGCCTCCCGCTGGAACGGAGCGCCAAACCCTGCATGAGAAATCCTGCGTATCAAAGACTATCAATGCTTCAGCCGGCTTTATCGTTCAGCCAGGAGGAGCTTCAGGGCCAGTGCTCCAAAAATCGCTCCGGCAATCCGGTCGATGATTTTCCGGGCAGGCTCCGACTGCCTCAGGCGAGCACCCGCGCCTCCGGCAAGCATGCTGAGCGTGCCGAACACCAGCATGGTGGCGACCATAAAAAGGAGACCGAGCACGAGCAGCTGGGGCACAACCGGACCCCTCGACGGATCGGCGAACTGGGGA
This sequence comes from Chlorobiaceae bacterium, assembly GCA_013334435.1. Lineage (GTDB taxonomy): Bacteria > Bacteroidota > Chlorobiia > Chlorobiales > Chlorobiaceae > Chlorobium. Next base: position 15,178 of record JAAXXP010000027.1, read on the forward strand.
AGAAAGGCAAGAAAGAAAATCGACACCTTCGGATTGGAGATGTTCATGACAATCCCCCTCCGGTAGAGCCTCCAGCGGTCGGCAGGGCCTTCCCCGACGGCGCTGCAGGCCGAAGCGCCGGAACGGAAAGCCTTCCCTGCCAGATAGAGCAGATAAGCGGCTCCGGCAAACTTAAGCAGTGTAAAGGCAAGCGATGAGGCCGCCACAAGAGCGGCCAGTCCAAAGGCGACGGCAAGCGTATGCACGACAAGCCCTGTGGAGAGGCCAAGGGTTACCAGCAGTCCGGCGATCCTTCCGTTCTGTACCGACTGGGCCATCACGAAAAGGTTATCGGGACCGGGGGAAAGGGCAAGAAGGGCCGATGCGGCAAAAAAAACAAACAGCTGGTTCAGCTCAGGCATAAGTATCGCAGAATTATCAAGTGGACCGACTCCATGCTCCCATCCCCTTCCAGCGGGACCCGAGAGAGGGCAAGAACTCACGGGACAAATAATTCAGCCGGCTTGCCGCCCACAACTCACTGTCTTCAGCCTTCTCTCTTGCCGCCCGCACTCTTCCCTGTCAACCACATTCCTTCGACTCCCGACTACTGAATCCTGAATCCTGTTTTAAAGCATTCTCTGGCAGTACACCACGTCGAACTTTCTGCCGAATTTCTCCCCGGCATCCCTGAAGCGGCCGCACTCATGGAACCCGTTCATCAGATGAAAACGGACGCTTCCTTCGTTCAGGGAGGAAATGCTGGCGAGAATCGAGGAGAGCCCCATCTCCGTGGCCTCTTCGACCAGATGTTCGAGTATGGCCTTGCCTGTGCCTTGACCGGTAAACCCGTTTTTCAAAAAGATCGTTATCTCGCAGGTTGCGCTGAATGCGGACATCGGACTGTACGGCCTGAGCATGCCGAATCCAACGGCAAGGCCCTCCTCGTTGCGCGCGACAACCGAAGGATAGCCGTTCGAAACGTCAAGAAACATTCCCGCCATCTCGACGGGAAGCGGACTGAGTGAATAGGCGGCGAAACTGTGTTCGGCGTAGTAGTTGAAAATATCGAGAATTTCAGGGCCGTCACCCTCCGTCAATGGCTCAAGCACGATATGCATGATCGCTCCGGTAATTGCCGTTATGAGGGCTTCTGGGGCTGCTGGCGGCCCTGCATGGAAAGCTTGCCGCCGTAGTGGCCGAGCAGCGTCACAACCGGAAGCATGGCGAGCAGCACAACGACATAGCACCAGTGCAGGATATCCTGGCGGGCCATCACGTCGGGAAACGAGAGCCTCAGGAGCACGGCAATCGTGCAGAGGATGAAGAGCAGAATTGAAAGCCGGATTTTTTTTATGAACACCGGAGCTTTGGCCGCACGATACTTCGTTCGCCAGTCGTGAAGACCGGAAAAAAACGAAACCGGGATTGCCAGAAAGGTGATCCAGAGAATGTGCTGCACGGTATGCTCGAAATAGGCGCTGCCTGTCGGCAGGGCAAGCAGCAGATAAAGCACAGCCACAGGAATGAGTCCGTTGCTGAAATGCGCGGCAATGGCGTGCAGCAGAAATGTTTTTTTCATATCGGCCCACAAACTCGGCTTCGCCATAAGCAGTCGCTCCTTTTTATGGTTGGTTCTTCCTGTTCTTTTACTTGTTCCACCTGTCCGCTCTCTCATCCGGAACCGTACGACGGGGGATTGCCGGAACGGTGGAACAGATACGCAGCAAGCAATCAAGGTATTGATCTTTTTGCTGAGAAGCAAAAAGAGTACTGTCGCACCCCTCCGGCAGCAACCGGAAAGAGGCATTGTGCGCCAGAAATCGTTTTTTTCCGCAGGCTGTTCTCTTCTTTAGTGTTAACGTGTTATTTTTCAGCCCTGCAGTTTTTTTCACATTTTCTTAAATCGGTACGGTGACGGAACTCGACTCTACAAAGCCTTCGGAGAGAAAAGAAAAAACGGAATGCGGAGCGTTCGGCCCCCTCAATGCCCGCAAAGCCGTTGCACCCCTGAACCGCTCAACCGAAACCCTTTCAAAACTGGCGCTCTTCATACGCTTCCTCAAGCCGGTCACCTGGATTCCGGTCATGTGGAGCTTTCTGTGCGGAGCCGTCTCGAGCGGCAGATTCGGATGGGAGCATCTGGCCGAGAGCAAATTCCTGCTCGCCATGCTGCTGACCGGGCCGCTGGCCACAGGCACCTGCCAGATGCTCAACGACTATTTCGACCGCGATCTCGATGAAATCAACGAACCCGGCCGCCCGATCCCCGGCGGAGCCATCTCCCTGAGAAACGCAACCATCCTGATCGCCGTCTGGTCGGTGCTGTCGGTCATTGTCGGCTATCTGATCCATCCGCTGATCGGCTTCTACGTGATCATCGGCATCATCAACGCGCACCTCTACAGCGCGAACCCCATCAAGCTCAAGAAACGGCTCTGGGCCGGCAACATCATCGTCGCCCTCTCCTACCTGATCATCCCCTGGGTGGCCGGCGAAATCGCCTATAACCCGGGACTGAACCTCGATAACCTCCAGCCGTCGCTGATCATTGCGGCCATGTACACCATAGCCAGCACCGGCACCATGACCATCAACGACTTCAAATCCATCGACGGCGACCGCATGGCAGGCATCAGGACCCTGCCCGCCGTGTTCGGCGAAACCAATGCGGCCATCATTGCCGCAGTACTCATCAATCTCGGCCAGATCCTGGCCTCGGCCTGGCTCCTCATCTCCGGACAGACACTCTACGCCTGGTTAGCCGCCGCCCTGATCGTGCCTCAGTTTCTCCTGCAGTTCAGCCTTGTGCGCTCTCCCCGAACCATGGACGTGCGCTACAACGCCATCGCCCAGAACTTTCTTGTAGCGGGCATGCTGGTCTGCGCTCTGGCCATAAAAGCCACCCGGCCATGATGCGATTCACCTCCCGACCGGAAATATCCGTCATCCTGCCAACCTTCAACCGGGCGGGACTGCTCGAAAAGGCCATAGAGAGCGTTCTGTGCCAGTCCTTCCGGGACTGGGAACTGCTCGTGGTGGACGACGGCAGCTCCGACGCCACCTACGGGGTGGTGAACCGCTATCTCGAACGCTTCAGCGCCATCCGCTACCTGAAGCACAGCAACCGGAAACTCAACATGACGCGCAACGCCGGTATCCAGGCGGCCTTCGGCAGATGGATCACCTTTCTGGACAGCGACGACAGCTATCTGCCCCTGCATCTGGAAAGCCGGATGGATTTCATGAGGGAAAATCCGGAAACCGACCTGATTGTCGGAGGATTCCACACCGACGAAGAACTTTTTGTCAGGGACTGTTACAATCCCGAACAGATGATCGACATCCGGGAGTGCATTGTCGGGCCGACGCTCTTCGGGAAACGGGAGGTTTTTCTCGCACTCGACGGGTTCAAACCCCTCCCCTATGCCGGTGAAACCGAACTCTGGTCGAGGGCGGAGAGCATGTTCAGGCTGCGGAAAATCGAAGAACCGAAAACCTATATCTACACCCGCGCCGACGACAGCATCACGAAAAACTTCACCCCCTGAACCAGAGGACATGATCAGAAACATCACGGTTTACTGCAGCTCGAGCAACCAGGCGCCCGAGGCCTATTTCGAATGCGCGGCCAGGCTCGGCAAGGGCATGGCCGAACGAGGTATCGGACTGGTTTTCGGAGGCGGAAATGTAGGACTCATGGGATGCGTGGCCGATACCGTCATGCAGAGCGGCGGCACGGTTCGGGGCATCATCCCCCGTTTTCTCGAAGAGAAAGAGGTGGCGCATTACGGCATCTCTGAACTGTGCGTGGTTGAAACCATGCACGAGAGAAAAATGAAGCTCACCGAGTGGGGCGACGCCTTCGTGATTCTGCCGGGAGGGTTCGGCACCCTTGACGAACTGATGGAAATCATCACCTGGAAACACCTCGGCCACCACCGCAAACCCATTCTGCTGCTCAACTGCAACGGATTCTGGGAGCCGCTGCTCTCGTTTTTCGGACGTATCGCCGAAGAGGGCATGGTCGGGAAAAACCACGACCGGTACTACACGGTATGCAGCACTCCCGAAGAGGTGTTCAGCTCGCTGGGGGAAGACGGACCATGAACCCTGAATGCCGCAACCGTCGGCCGCCGTCGCGCATGCCGGAGTGAAGGAACCGCGAAGGCGCAAGGCATGTTACCATAGATACTTTCGGCAGACTCCGCCAAAGAGACTCCTGCGTTTTACGAAACCGTTACCAAAGCCCTGAGGCAACCGCCCCCTTTATGAGCAGCAACTACTACCCCGCTCTCGGCCTTACCCTGCTTGCCGGACTTTCCACAGGAATCGGCAGCCTGCTCGCCCTTATGGTGAACCATACCAACAAGAAGTTTCTCACCTTCGCCCTCGGCTTTTCGGCCGGCATCATGCTCTACGTCTCCTTTGTGGAAATCATGCCCCAGGCCGGCGTTACCGTGGCGCAGGAGATTGCCAAAAACACAGCCGGATGGATCACCACCACGGCATTTTTCGGCGGCATGCTTTTCATCTGGCTGATCGACCAGCTGGTGCCGGATTTCGAGAACCCGCACGAGATGTCGATGATCGGCACCCTCAACGAAGAACCTTCCGAAGAGGCGCGATTGCACCGTATGGGCATCTTCACGGCCGTAGCCATCGCCATCCACAATTTTCCTGAGGGCCTTGCCGTATTTTTCAGCGCGCTCTCCAATCCCGATCTCGGCATCGTTATCGCAGCCACCATCGCCCTGCACAACATCCCGGAGGGTATGGCGGTTGCCGTACCGATCTACTTCGCCACAAAAAGCCGGACGAGAGCCTTCAGCTACTCGTTCCTCTCCGGTCTGGCCGAACCGCTCGGAGCCATTATCGGCTACACGCTGCTCAAGCCTTTTCTCAGCCCGCTGGTATTCGGCAGCGTCCTTGCCGGAGTGGCAGGCATCATGGTTTACATAGCGCTCGACGAACTGCTTCCCGCAGCCGAAGAGTACGGCGAACACCACATCGCCATTTCAGGCCTCATTCTCGGCATGGGAGTCATGGCCGTAAGCCTGCTCCTGCTGGCATGAGAAGCCGGAAGTCCGGATTCGGCAGCCGGGAGAGTGCGGCTCCCGGCTGCTGACGCATCCTCCTTTCAGTGGCAGTCGTGCCCCTGGCAGGTCTGCTGTCCGGTCACTTTTGTCAGGGCGCCGCTGCTGAAGCGTTTCAGCGCCTCTTCAGCCGTAGGGGCAAGCCCTGCCATGTAAACCCCGATGCCCGACATCTGCAGCCGCGAAGCCGCACGCGCCCCGATGCCGTTGCAGATAACGGCGGCAACACCCATTCCTGTAAATACATCCGCAGGAGTGCACTGACCGTGATCGTGCCGGCTGTCGCCATTAGCGGTAATCTCGAAAGCGCCGGTTTCGGTATCCGAAACGGCAAAAAAAGGAGCGCTTCCGAAATGGTCGCACACTTTTGAAGCCCGACCGGCACTCTCATCCAGTGGAATAACTACTCTCACAGGTTTTCTCCTTTGCTGTTTTGCATGTTTTGTCCTTCAATTCCGTCTTCGTGATTGCCGGCGTGGCCTCCCCTGCCACAGCAATCCCGATGGCCTTCCTGACCTTGCTGATCCGTTTTCAAACCGCGGCACCGGCCGCCGCTCCGACGACCTCCTCCGAACCCTCCGCCCGCAGACCGGCGATGGATGTTTCCGTTTGCGCACGACGGGCAGACTTCGGCCCTCGGCAAGCCGTGAGCCACACTCCACTCATGCCCGCAGGCGGCACATCCGAACACTCTTTCTTCACTGACAACCATGATAGTTCCTCCTGTTACGCTTAACACTCTGCCATAAACCAGCATCTCTGCAACCTTGTGCCGCGCCGAAGCGAGAATATTGCCGAAGGTCTGACGCGACACATGCATCTCGCGGGCCGCCGCCTCCTGATAGAACCCTTCCAGGTCGGCGAGCCGGATGGCCTCAAGTTCATCAAGCGACATCTCAACCCCTTCGAGCTTCTCTTTCGGGCAGCCTGCCGGGCTGAAAACCCTGTAGGGCGGCTCGCCGCTCACCTTCCTGCACTTTACCGGTCTTGTCATACCTGTTTCAATAATTCCGCCTGCCCCTTCTTCCCTTCAGTTATTAGCATATGCCAATAACATACAGCAAAAAAAATCGCCAGGCAAGCGACTTCAGACTTTTTTCCGACAAACTTCAGGCGGGGAGCCGGGCGTCTTCCGAAGGAGTATTTGAAAATATGCCGCTCTCCTGTTAACATATCTTTCTGATAGGCAACCCTCAACCCCATCCCCTTTTCCGA
>JAAXXP010000028.1:0-11850 GCA_013334435.1 Chlorobiaceae bacterium
CAGTGCAGTGGAGGTGAGCATCCAGGAGGTGGTGCCGGTGTCGGTGACAACCTCTTCAGCTCCCCATGCCGTGCCGCTGAACAGCATTGCCGCTGCAAGCAGCAGCAATGGATACGAAAACTTTTTCATGAGATATACAAAGATTGGAGTGTTGTTTTATCCTAATAAATTTAACTATCACACGTAAATGTATTAAATAATTAATATAAAAACAACTCATAGTCTATAATTTGCAACAAAAAGGTAGGATTTGTCGGGAAGGGCATGCTGCGGAAGTTTTGTGGTGATTCGGGAGTGAATTCTGCCGGAGAGCCGGATATCCGCTTTACCGGTATGTTTCTGCATATATTTAGGGCATTGAAACCCATGTTCCTAAATTGTACATTGACGGATAGTGGCATTGCCGTATGTTGCCGCGGGTATTGACCGGAGCCGTTTACGACTTTTCAGTATAGGCCGCTAATCTGTTTTTTCCTCTTGCACCATGAAGCTTTTTCTCCGCAGCACCGTTGATGACTACGAAAAGCTTCATGATGCGATTTTCCTGTTCGGCCGGTTTCATGGATACAGCAGCGGATTTCTTTCCACCCTGGATCTGACGCTCAAGGAGGCGTTTCTGAATGCAGTCAGGCACGGGAACCATCAGAACGAAATGCTTCCGGTTACGGTAACTTTCGACGCATCAGCCGGCGGAAATCTGCTTGAGGTAACCCTCAGGGACTGCGGACAGGGTTTCGACCCCGACGATCTTCCTGACCCCACAGCTCCCGGCGGTCTTCATAAAACAACGGGCCGCGGGGTGCATCTTATCAGGAGCTATGCTGAAATTGCGGACGCCCGTGCCGATGCTTCGGGCTTTTCATTCACCTTGCGTTATGTTCCCAGCTGATTTTTCTTAATTAAACCGGTACGATACAACTGCTATGGATATTTCGAAAAGCGCTGCATGGAGTGCCCTGCAGCTTCACAGAGAGGAACTTGAGCCGGTTACCCTGCGCAGGCTGTTTCAGGAGGACCGCTCGAGGTTCGAACGTTTTTCGGTAAGATCAGGCTCGTTCCTGCTCGACTATTCGAAAAACCGGGTCACCTCGCGTACGATGGAGCTGCTTTTTGATCTCGCCCGTACAGCGGGGATTGAAGAAAAACGGCGGCGGATGTTCGAGGGGGAGCCGATCAACTTTACCGAAAACCGGGCAGTACTGCATACGGCGTTGCGCAGACCCCCCGGCTACAGCCTTGTCGTTGACGGGCTCGATGTTCCGGCGGAAGTGGCCGACGTGCTCCGCCAGATGAAGGAGTTCACGGAAAAGGTTATCTCGGGAGCATGGAGAGGGTTTACCGGAAAACGGATTACCGATGTGGTCAACATCGGCATCGGCGGGTCGGATCTCGGCCCCTGTATGGTTACCGAAGCGCTCAGGCCTTTCGCGCATGGTAAGATCAAGGTGCATTTCGTTTCCAATATCGACGGGACGCATATCAGCGAGACCCTGAAAAAGGTTGATCCTGAAACCACCCTGTTCGTTATTGCATCAAAAACGTTCACGACGCAGGAAACCCTCACCAATGCCATGAGCGCGCGAGCCTGGTTCCTCTCCTTTGACGGGGATGAACGTCATATCGCCAGACATTTTGCCGCCGTGTCCACAAACCGGGCGAAGGTTGTGGAGTTCGGTATTGATGAATCAAGCATGTTCAGGTTCTGGGACTGGGTAGGCGGAAGGTATTCTCTATGGTCGTCGATAGGCCTGTCCATAGCCCTTTTCCTTGGTTTCGAGCGCTTTTCAGAGCTGCTCGCGGGCGCTCATGCCATGGATGAGCATTTCCTCACCGCGCCGCTCGAAGAGAACATTCCGGTCATCATGGCGCTTCTCGGGGTCTGGTACAACAACTTTTTCAATGCCGGCTCCCATGCGATTATTCCTTACGATCAGTATCTCCACCGATTTCCAGCCTATCTGCAGCAGCTCGATATGGAGAGCAACGGGAAACGGGTCGACTGCAGCGGCCGTACCGTCGGGTACGCAACCGGTCCGGTCATATGGGGCGAGCCGGGGACCAACTCGCAGCACGCCTTTTTCCAGCTGCTCCACCAGGGGCCCGGTTTCATTCCTGCGGATTTTATCGTGCCGCTGAAGAGCCAGAATCCGCTCGGAGAGCATCACGATATGCTCGTGGCGAACTGTTTTGCCCAGACGGAGGCGCTGATGCAGGGCAAAACCGAGGCCGAGGCCCGACAGGAGCTTGTATCGGCGGGATACGATTCCGAAAACGTCGGGATGCTTGTGCCGCACAAGGTTTTTCCGGGGAACCGACCGACAAACACGCTCGTGTTCGACGAACTCGATCCGTTTTCGCTCGGCACCCTGATCGCTCTTTACGAGCACAAGGTTTTCGTGCAGGGTGCGCTGTGGCAGATCAACTCGTTCGACCAGTGGGGGGTGGAACTCGGCAAGCAGCTCGCCAGGGCGATTCTTCCCGAACTCCAGCGGGAGGGTGCGGTAAACGGTCATGACGGTTCGACCAATGCGTTGATCGACCTTTACCGCAACAGGCGCACCTGATAGCTCCGGCCGGCAATTACACGAAGTCCGGATCACGAGGCTGGCGGTTTTCCTTGCCGTCACGGGTAACAGAAAGATCAGTAAAAGCCCTGCAGGAATTCCTGCAGGGCTTTTGCGTTGCACGCCTATACCGGGTTTCCGCAAGGCCGGAGCGCCGGGAAGCCTGTTCCCGTCAGGATTATGCACAGGATTGCAGGTCCCGTACCTGACCCGTTCAGACTACAGCTGGCGTTCAGAGCCCGTTGCGTTCGAAAATGGTATCGACACTTGCCCTGAGTTTGCCGAGAATGTTTTCGAAGCTGAACAGTTCGGCGATCTCTTCGGGCGTTATATGCTGAAGGAGCTCTTCGTCCTGCAGGACAAGATCGCGCAGGTGAACTTTTTTCGACCAGCTCTCCATGGCGTTGCGCTGCACCAGCCGGTAGGCATCTTCACGGGTCAGGCCTTTTCCGGTAAGGGCGAGGAGCAGGGTCTGCGAGGTTGTCAGGCCGTAGGAGGAGTTGAAGTTCTCCTCCATACGCTCCGGATAGACCAGCAGGGTTTCAAGCGAATCGCTGAAGGTGCGCAGCATGTAGCACACGGCAATGGTCGAATCCGGCATGATGATTCGTTCTACCGAAGAGTGGGAGATGTCCCGCTCGTGCCAGAGCGCAACGTTTTCCATGGCGGCGATGGAGTTCGAGCGGACCACGCGGGCCAGACCGGTAAGGCGTTCGAACGTGATCGGGTTGCGTTTGTGCGGCATGGCTGAACTTCCTTTCTGCCCCTTGCTGAAAAACTCCTCGGCTTCACGTACTTCGGTGCGCTGCAGATGGCGGAGTTCAACCGAGAATTTCTCGATCGACGAGGCGATGATGGCCAGCGTCGTGGCGAATTCCGCATGCCTGTCGCGCTGGAGTATCTGGGTCGAGATCGAGGAGGGCTCAAGTCCGAGCTTCCGGCATACTGCGGCCTCGATTTTCGGTGAAAGGTGCTGATAGGTGCCTACCGCTCCGGAGATTTTGCCGACCGATACCGTGGCGACGGCTTTTTTCATGCGGTCGAGATTGCGCAGCATCTCCTGGTGCCACAAAAGCAGCTTCAGGCCGAAGGTGGTGGGCTCGGCATGAATACCGTGGGTGCGTCCCATTTCAAGGGTGTATTTGAACTCGACTGCCCGCTTTGCAAGCACGGCTACGAGTTTTTCAATATCGGCAAGAATGATTTTGCCTGCGTCGCGCATCTGCATGGCCAGGCAGGTATCGACCACATCCGAGGAGGTAAGTCCTTCGTGGATGTAGCGGGACTGCGGCCCGACATTTCCGGCGACATTGGTGAGGAAGGCGATGACGTCGTGCTTGGTCTCCTTTTCGATTTCAAGGATCTCATCCACTTTGAAGGCCGCTTTTTCACGAATGGTCTGCACTGCTTCTTCGGGAACGAAGCCTGCTTCCATCCGCGCTTCCACGGCGGCGATTTCAAGCTGGAGCCAGCGCTGGAATTTTGCCTCTTCGGTCCAGATTGCCGAGATATCTTCGGGTGAGTAACGTGGTATCAACGTATGAACGGTTTAGTGGTTGTCGGGTCTTTCTGGCATGAAACAGCCCTGAATATACGTTTTGGCACGAAGAAAACCCAGCTGCGGCCTTCAGCTGCCGAGTTCGGCGTAAAGCTTCCTGACATAGGCAAGCGCTGCTTCGCGCTCATAGGGAATGATGCCGTCGATAACGGCATTTTCCATCCGGCTCTTGATGATGCCCACCATTTTGCCTTCGGTGAGACCGAGCGTTTCCATGATATCGGACCCGCTGATGGGAGGTCTCCAGCTTGCCAGCAGGTCTTTTTCGGCGACTTCGGCGATCTTCTGTTCGACGTTGCCGAAATTCTTCATGATGCGCACCACCTTCCGGGGGTTTTTGCTGGTCACGTCGGCCCTGCAGAGGCTCATGAGGTCTTCAAGATCGGGCCCGGCGTCATACATCAGGCGGCGGATTGCCGAGTCGGTGATCTCCTCCTTGGAAAGCGGAATGGGGCGGTGGTGGAGCCGAACCAGTTTCTGCACGTAGTCGAGCGGTTCCTGCGGCCAGCGCATGGATTTGAAGATTTTCGCAACGATCCGTATGCCCACGGCTTCATGACCGTGAAAGGTCCATCCGGCTGAAGGGTGGAACCGCTTGGTGACCGGTTTGGCAATATCGTGCAAAAGAGCCGAAATTCTCAGCCAGAGTTTGCCGGAGTGAGCGGCGACATTGTCAACCACCTGAAAGGTGTGGAAGAGCGTGTCCTTGTGGCCGAGTCCGTCAACCTGTTCGATGCCGGCCATTGCGGTAACCTCGGGAAGGATGTCACCGAGAATCCCGGTTTCATAGAGCATCCCGAGACCTTTCGATGGCACCGGGCTCTGCATGATTTTAAAGAACTCCTGACTGATTCTTTCCTTTGATACGATCCGTATCCTCTCGTGCATGGTGCTCATGGCCGTGAGCATTGCCGGATCGGGTGTGCATGCAAGCTGTGCGGTAAAGCGCGCCGCACGCATCATCCTGAGCGGGTCGTCCGAGAAGGTCTGTTCCGGGTCGAGCGGGGTTTTCAGTATGCGGTTTTCAAGATCATCAAGACCGTTGTAAAGGTCGACAAGCGTTCCCCGGTTATGGGCATTGAGGCTGACGGCAAGCGCGTTGATAGTGAAATCCCTTCTTGACAGATCGTCTTCCAGTGTGCCGATCCGGGTGACCGGTTTCCGGGAGTCGGCGTTGTAGGACTCCCTGCGCGCTCCCACCACCTCCACTTTCAGCGCTCCGGCCTGTTCATCGGTCACTTCAAGCTGCGCGGTCCTGAAGCGTTCGAACACGACAAAGTTCCTTGCCGAAAGCTCCTTCCGGATGATTCCGGCAAAGGCGACAGGCTCGCCGACCACCATGATATCGATGTCGCTGCAGGGCTTTTCGATGAGGATGTCGCGGACATAACCGCCAACCAGATAACAGGGAAGATCCAGGCGGTCGGCAATTTCTCCGATACGCAGCAGGACCGCCGGTATATCGCGCGCTGTGAATTGCTTCAGGCTCATCGTTTCCCTTCCGGCACGCTCAATCGAACAACGCTGCATTACCGGCAATTTCATCGGTTATACGGTCGGCTACCATAACGGCTTTGCGTCCGTCCCTCGAACTTACCGCAACCGGCCTGTCGTTGAGCACGTCATCGATAAAATGGCGGAGTTCGTCGCGAAGTGCGTTGGTTTTCGGAACATCGGGGGTGATATAGTCGAGCACCATGCCCTGCATGGCATCCTTGATCTCCCCGAACTGTTCGAGTATTTTCCGGGCGGCATAGGTTTTGACGGGATTTTTCGATGAAGCCTGTGCAGGGTGCACCAGCCGGAACACTTCGGACTTTCCGCTGGTCAGGTCAAGCGACGCGTAGCTTTTGGGCTCATTGCAGAAAAACCGCATTTTCCTGATTCTGCTGCGGCTCAGGCGGCTTGCCGTCACGTTTGCCGTGGCGCCGTTCATGAAGTCTATCCTTGCCGTGGCCATGTCGAGCTCGTTTGAAAAAACCCTTACGCCTGAGGCGGCAATGCTTTTGATGTCGGATTTGATGAGGGAGAGCACCAGATCGATATCGTGAATCATCAGATCGAGCACCACCGAAACATCGGTGACCCGGAGCGAAAATCCGCTCAGCCGTTCAGCCTGAATGTACATCGGTTCGCCGATATAGGATTCCACCGCGCGGAGGGCCGGATTGAACCGTTCGATATGGCCTACCTGAATGCGAACCCCGTTCTCCTCTTCAAGCCTGATCAGCTCATCAGCCTCCTCGATTGTCGCCGTTATAGGTTTCTCGATGAAGAGATGTTTTTTTTCAGCCAGCAGCTGGCGGGCAATATCGAAATGGGTGCTTGTCGTCGTGGCAATCACGGCGGCATCACAGTTCGCCGACAGCTGCTCTATGGAATCGAACTGATGGACTCCGTATTTGCCGGCAATCTCTTCGGCGCGCTGGCTGTTCCTGTCGAAAATACCCGCCAGATGCACATCCGGGGATTCAAGGGCGATATCACCAAGCAGTTTGGTATGAAATTCGCCAAGCTTTCCCGTTCCGATAACTCCTATACGCATATCAGTTTTTTTTCTCATGCAGGGAAAGCCGGGTCAGATGCTTTCAGTTTCTGCTGCAGGTTCCAGAGCCTCAATTTTATACTTGAACAGGGCGAGCGCTATAAAAGTGCCTACGATGGTCAGCAGGCCGGCTACAATATAGGGCGCATGAAAATTCATGCCGTAAAGGATACTCCCGCTGAACGGCCCCATGATGCGGGCAAAGGAATTTACCGACTGCGAAAGCCCGAGAATCTGCCCCTGCTGCTGCTTGTAGCTGTAAAGGGAGATCATGGAGAGATTGATGGGGGCCACCAGGCTTGTGCCGATCGCAAAGCAGAGCAGGATCAGAAGCCCGTAGGAGAAAAGCGTGTCCTGAGGGATGAACGGTACGAAAAAAACCCCGGCAAAGGTGAACAGATGGCCCCAGAGGAAAAGCCTGTGTTCGCCGACTTTCCTGATGAGCCGTCCGATCAGTCCACCCTGTACGATGACCGAGAAAAAGCCTACATAGGCGAAAATGTAGCCGATCTGCTGATCGGATGCCATGAAATACTCCTTCCAGAGCAGGATGGAGGCCACCTGCATGTTGACGATGGCGAAGGTGAAGATGTAATTGGCGATCATCAGCAAAGCAAGCGGCTTCGAACTGAAGGAGAGCTTCAGGCCGTCGATGTATTCGTCGGTCTTGGCTTTCAGAAAAGAGGTCGATCCGTCTCCTTCGCCCTTCCGGCTGAACATGCTGATCGCAAGTTTTTCGGCTTTTTTGTTGGATTCCGGCAGAAAGAAAACCGCGAGAATGAAATCGAGGAAGATAAGGCCGGAAGCCACGTATCCAACCATTGCAATGCCATAGTTATGCTTGAGCAATCCGCCGACGAGCGGTCCGATAATGAACCCTACGCCGAACGCGGCGCCGATCATGCCCATGGCTCCCGAGCGGCTTTTGCTGTCGGTCACATCGGTAATGTAGGCCTGTGCTGCGGCAATGTTGGCCGATCCGATGCCCGAGAGCCCCCTGGCAAAGATCAGAAGCGGAATATTGTCGGCCTGCGAAAAAATCAGATAGGAGAGTGCGGTGATGAAAATGCTGATGAGCATCACCGGTCTTCGTCCGATCTTGTCGCTCAGCTTCCCCCAGAGCGGGGAGAAGATAAACTGCATGATGGAGAAAATCGCGGCGATGAGGCCGATCATGAAGGGATTTGCGCCAAGGTCTTTGGCATAGGTCGGCAGCAGGGGCAGAACAATGCCGAATCCGATCAGATCAAGCAGAACGGTAAGGAGGAGGATGACCAGTGGCGATTTCTTCATGCATGCATGCTGTTATATTGCGGCACCATCGAGCTAAGGCCTCAAAGATAAACAATTCACCCCTTTTCCTGCAGGCTGCTTTTGAAAAACAGCACTTTCAGGGGGTTTATTTTTTTTCGATAAGTCGCTCCAGCTGCGCGATTCCTTCCAGCACTCTCGGACCCGGCCGCAGAAAAAGGCTGTTGTCGAAGCCGTCGAACACCTTCCTGTTCCGTACCGCGCTGATATGCTTCCAGCCGCTTCTCTGCATGACGCCCGCGGCGGCGGGGGTCTCTTTCGACATGTACATGCAGGCGATGATGTCGGGGTTCTGTTCGATTACCCACTCCTGTGATATTTCGAAATACTCCTTGCGAACGGCGTCGCCGATATTGCGTCCTCCGGCATAGCTGATCAGGGCCGACGTGTAGCTGTCCCTGCCGCCGGTCCAGAAGGGATCATCCCATATTTCAAGATAGACCAGGGGCTTTTCCCTGCGGCCGAGGTTTTTCTTCCTGAATCCGGCAAGGCCTTTTTCAATGACGGAGGCAAGGCTGTCGGCCTGAGGCCGGTGGCCGGTGAGTTTTCCGAGTGTCCTGAGCGCTTCGGGAATATCGTCAGGGGTTCTGCAGATGATCCTTTCGGTCCGGATGCCCAGATCCCTGATTTTGCTGTTGCTCTGTTCCTCCTCGAGATCGACGTCGATGACGATATCCGGATGCATGGAGGCCAGCACCTCCATCGAGGGCCTTCCGAAAGCTCCCGCAACCGGAACCCTGGCGGCCTCTGCGGGCCAGTCGCACGCCGTGGTTCGCCCCACCAGATGTTCTCCGGCTCCGATGGCGAAAATCATTTCGGTAATGCTCGGCGCGAGGCTTACGATTCGGGGTTTCGTCTCCTGCTTTGCTTCAGCTCCGCTTTCGGTTTTCATGCAGCCCGTGCAGAGAAGAAGGACCGAGGAGAGCAGGAGCAGGAAAGGGATGCCTTTATGCCATGTCGCGAGTCGCATACTGTTTCAGGAGTTCGTTATGGTGGAAGGCGAGTGGCATCGAAAGCGCCTCGTCGAGAGGGAACCAGCCCGTTTCCTCGACCTCGTCGGGCATCAGGCGGAGGGTTCCCTCAGCTGTTCCGAAAAACGCAAGCGCAACCGCATGGAAGCCGTACTGCGGAAAGATTTCGTCGATGTAGCAAAGGAACTCCGGATCGGCAAACCCGAGCCCGGTCTCTTCGCCCACCTCCCGCCTGACTGCTGCAAGAGCGGTTTCGCCCTGGTCGATATGTCCTCCGGGAAGGCACCAGAATCCCCTGAAGGGCATAACGGCCCTCCGGGTAAGCAGCACCGTCGACCGGTTGGCCCTGTCCGGCGCGATGATCGCGGCTACCGTGGCTTTTGTCATGGGATGGCGGTTACATGGGACAATATCTTTCCTTCAGCAGGGAAAATGGCAAAAAAAGATGATATCCGAATGCTCCCTGCTGCAAAATATTCCGTGTCGCCGCATTACAGACGGCTACTTTTTACCCCTTCAGACCGTTATAGCTGAAAACGGTAACACAATCCGCCTTACTATCATGGGGCTCAACACCCTGACCTTCAGGCAGTGCATTCCGGTCTCCATCGAAGAGGCATGGGAGTTTTTCTCCGATCCGGCGAACCTGGCAAGGATCACGCCACCGGAAATGTTTTTCAGGATCACCAGCGGTACTGCAGGGCAACAGATTTACGAGGGCATGCTGATCACCTATACGCTTTACCCGTTCATGATGCTGCCGGTGCAGTGGGAGACCGAAATAACGAAGGTCGACAGACCTTTCCTTTTCGAAGACCGGCAGAAATCCGGGCCTTACGGGAGCTGGCGCCACCGGCATCAGTTCCGTGAAATTCCGGGAGGCATCGAGATGACCGACCGGATCGACTATTCGATGCCTTTCGGAGTGTTCGGCGATCTGGTCAATGCGCTGATCGTGAGCCGCCGCCTCGAGGAGGTGTTTGTCTACAGGAAAAGAAAGACAGGAGAACTTCTTGGTGTCATGAATTCCGCATCGTTGCACCGCCATGCATAACGAACTTTCCTTTCCGTCCATAGCGCTTTCCTTTGCCGGGGGGCTTGCGCTGTTTCTCTACGGCATCACGGTAATGAGCGGTGGCCTCAAGAAGGCCGCGGGGAGCCGCATGCGCGATTTCATTGCCCGTATCACCGATAACCGTTTTTCCGGATTGCTTGCCGGAGCCCTTGCCACCATGATGGTGCAGTCGAGCAGCACCATCATGGTCATGCTGGTCGGGCTGGTGCAGTCGCAGCTTATGACCTATGTCCAGGCGCTCTCCATCATGCTTGGCGCGGAAATCGGCACGACGGCCATGGCGCAGCTTATCGCCTTCAGGATTCACGAGTACGGTCTGCCGGTTTTCGCCGCGGGTTTCGCGCTCAACCTCCTGAGCCGGAGGGAAGCGCTTCGCAACGCGGGTGAAGCGCTCTATGGATTCGGGCTGTTTCTTTTCGGCATGAGTCTGATGTCGGGAGCTGTCGTGCCCCTTCGCTCTTACGAGCCGTTTCTGAAACTTCTTGGCTACATGGAAAATCCGCTGTACAGCGTGCTTGCCGGTATGCTGCTGACCGCTCTGATGCAGAGCAGCGGAGCCTTCATCGGCATTGTGATCACGCTTGCCCAGCAGGGTTCACTGTCCCTGGAAGCCGGCATTCCGCTGCTGCTCGGCGCCAATATCGGCACCTGCATTACCGCAACGCTGGCAAGTATCGGCACCATGCGTCCGGCTCGCCGCGTCGCTCTTGCGCAGGTGCTTTTCAATGTCAGCGGAGTTGCGGTTTTTCTGTTCCTCATTCCCTGGTATGCCGATTTCGTTCGCATGCTTTCACCGGCGGCGGGGGTTCCCGGAACGGCCATTCCACGCCAGATTGCCAATGCCCATACGTTTTACAATGTCTTTATGGCGGTCATGTTCCTTCCGCTGATTTCCTTCTGGGCGAAACTGCTGATTCGTCTGATTCCCGACAGTCCCGAAGAGACGCGGCTGCGGCCTTCCGTCTGGTATATCACCAATTCCGCTCTCTCCACGCCGTCGCTTGCCCTGAGCTATGCAAGGGCAGAGACTGTGCGCATGAACCGTATTCTTGAAAGGATGGCAGGGGCTTTGCTTCCGGCTTTTACCGGAAACCCTGCGGCAGGAGATACGCTCTTTCCCGAGCTTTCCCTTGTCGGGGGAATCGGCATGCGGGAGGAAAAGATCGACTTTCTTGAATCGAAAATGTCGGATTATCTCATTGCCATCAGCCGGCAGGAGCTCGGTGAGCGCGAGTCCCGGGAAGTTTTCGCACTCATGGCTATCGTCAAGGACCAGGAGTCGATAGGCGACAGCATCGATGCTCTCCTGCAGAAGCTGACTGGGCGATCCCCGGAAGCCTCGATGTCCCTGACGGAGGAAGGCATGGCTGACCTGTCGGCCCTGCATGCATTTCTCTGCGGTGAAGTTGCCGGTCTTACCGGTGCCGTGCAGGAGATGGGTGCCGCCAGGGCATCGGCAATCGTGCACGGCGCCGACGATTTTTCCGTGCTTGCCGCGGAAGCTGAAGTCCGGCATCTGCAACGGCTGCGCAGGCTGCCCGAATCGGCCATGACGCACGACCGGCATATGGAGCTGCTGCATGCCTTCGAAGAGATGCACCACTACTGCAAGAGCATAGCCCGCAGCATCATGAATGCGGGAAGTCGGCAGCCGGAAGACAGTAGTCGGAAGGCGTGAGCGGTATGCGGTGGGCAGGATGTCCGGGGCGAAAGAGTGCCGGAAGTTACAGTTGTAAATAGTTCTGAGTTTTTTTTGCTGAACTGACGTTCCGGTTATTCTTGCCGCTCACCGCTCACAGATTTCTTGCATTTGAAAAAATTATTCG
>JAAXXP010000028.1:11950-21173 GCA_013334435.1 Chlorobiaceae bacterium
TTGCATTTGAAAAAATTATTCGCTATCTAATTCCCTCGAAGTTCTTTCTCGTCATAACAGGTGCCGGCTTAAAAGCCGGAGAATAGGGAAGTACGTGAGATTCGTACACTGTACCCGCAACTGTACAACGGTAAACCGCCATTCAGAGCTCATGGCCACATGAGTTTGAAAAGCGGTCTTTTCAGGTCACTGCGCTGATTTCCTCCCAGGAAAAGCGCGGGAAGGTCTGCAAAGGAAGTAAACCGTGAAAGTCAGGAGACCTGCCGGTTATGCTATTGCAATCAATAATCAGACTACGGGTTTATAGTCTCAGGCAATACTGTACATGAAAAAAACAATGTATCCGGCGACATCCATATCCTGAGCGGCTCAGGTACTTTCTGCTCTAACGGTTTGTTTTCGGTTGCTCCGTGCGCGCCTTTCCGGCTTTTCAGCATCGTTGGCTTCGTATGGATGCCGTGTTCGTGTTTTTCTTTCGTGTGCGTTTCCTGCCCCTGGACGGACCTGTCAGTCAGTTTGAAGTTTTATGAAACTGATAACAGGCAGACACATGACAAAAAAAACAGTTGCCTTTCTTGCGGTTTGCGTTGCATGCCAGAGCGCGTTGTACGCAGGGGAACCCTCCGAACGCTTTTACACTACCGACGAGGTGGTGGTGACGAGCAGCCATTTTTCTGAAAAGGAAAAGGAGAGCGCCAGGTTTATAACCGTCGCCGACAGCGAGAAACTCAAAAAAACCGGGGCCACTAACGCCATCGAAGCGCTTTCCCGAATCGGCGGTCTCGGGTACAAGTCCCTCGCTCCCCTTGGCGTCAACAAACTCGGCATGAACAGCTCGGTCTACATCAGGGGGATGGCCGACGGCGAGCTCATTCTTGTCAACGGCATGCCTGTCCAGCAGGCAGCTTCGAAAGGGTATGATCTCAGTGCCATTTCCATAGACCAGATCGAGAGAATCGAGGTCCTCAAGGGCGCCGCGTCCACGCTCTATGGAGCCGATGCGATGTCGGGCGTGATCAATATCGTTACCAAAAAACCTTCCGGCGAAACATCGGCGACCGCCTCGGTTGAATTCGGCAACGAATCGTGGATGAACCACGGCGTCAGCGTCAACCTGCCCGGCGCGACTATCGGTTTTCGTTACCAGCACATGGGCGAACTCGACAATGTCGGCCGTCAGTTTACCAACAAGTACACCAATGCCCTTGACGAGACCGACCGGTACATGTTCAGTCTCAACCTGTCACCGTTTGCCGACACCTATATCGATTATCAGTATTCCGGCTACGAAACGGGCTTCATCGATCGTTATGATTCGGGACTGGTCGAACGGACGGATCAGCAGAGCGACTTTCATTTTCTCAATATTCGTTATGAAAGCGATGTGTTCAAGGCAAAGCTGTACGGCGTTTACGACAATCGCGTTCAGACGGAGTACGTCGATGGGGTATTCGAGTCGGAGGTCGAGCGTCTGAATTACAATTACGGCGCCGAGACCGATTATCGTTTTCTTTTTTCCCGCGGTTTCGAGCTGAGCGTGGGAGCGGACTATGTTCATCGCTATGCCGAATATTCCAACATCTACGGAGAGAAGTCGCGCGATGATTACGGCGTATTTGCGGAGTTGAAAAAACGGTTCGGCGATGACGTTATCCTGACGTTCGGCGGGAGGGAGCAGTTCATCGACAACGAAGCGGAAACGACCGATTACAACGTGTTTCTGCCAAGCGTCGGTCTTATGTGGAAAGCTTCGGACGATCTCAATCTGTTTGCCAATGCGGGCAAGGCTTTTCAGGCTCCGACCTTTACCCAGCTGTACTACGACAGCAAAACCATCAAAGGAAATCCCGACCTCAAACCGGAATCGGGCTGGAGTTACGAGACAGGGTTCAAGTGGAACTGCGATTGCGCTTCGGCAAGGATTTCCGGATTCTGGATGACGTATGACGACAAGATCCAGATCGATCGCAAGACAAAGCCTTACCGCTATTTCAATGCCGGCGCGTATGAAACGAAAGGCATCGAATGGGAGCTCGGACTGCGCCCGTTTTATGGCGAAGCAGGGATTCTCGGCAGGGTTTCGCTGTCTGCAGCAGGATACTGGGCGGATCCTGTCTCGGAAGATATCTACGGAGAAAAATACCAGCCAGGTCCGAAGTTCCAGAATACCTTCGGCATCACGTATGCCTCGATACCGTTCGGTCTCGACCTGAGATGCCGGATACTTGCCGGCCGCCAGGACAATCTGGACAATTATACCGCTTTCGATCTTTCCGGAAGGGTGAAAGCGGGCCCCGGCAATGTCACGGTCGCTGTTGAAAATCTGTTCGATACCGAAATCCAGACCTCCGGCAATCTGGTTGAAACGGCAAGCAGCCGTTACGTCTATTACGATCCGGGCCGTCTTCTCCGGGTCGGATACGCGGTTGCATTGTGAACGACCCTTTTTCTCCGTCAGAGCCTCCCGTCTGTGTGTGGGGCGGGGGGGCTGGCAAAACCTGTGAATGGAGATAATCGTGAGCGACCATGACAAGAGAAGAAAACGTCGGCTGACTGTTCCCCGTGAGCAGATCGAATGGTATCCGGCGATCGATCCCGATCTGTGCAACAGTTGCAGTTCCTGTTTCGATTTCTGCCCGAAAGAGGTCTTCGCATCGGGGCCCCGGGAAGAGGGGCTGCGGCGTCGGCCGAAGATGACGGTCGCCGAGCCGTACCGGTGCATTGTGCTGTGTTCCGCCTGCGAAAGGATATGCGCCGCAGGGGCGATATCGTTTCCCCCGCGTGAGGCTTTCGAGCACCTTGTAGAATATACCGACTGAAAGAGAATGAAAAGAGATGAGGTACGTATGTGTCGGAAGGGTAGTGCGATGACGCATCCAGGAGGAACGATCCCTTCCCGTAAAGGGGTTCGCCCGGCTCTGCTGCTTGCCGGTCTGATCCTGCAGCTGCTGTTTTTTTTAGGGTGCACTGCCGTGCAGGAAGAGGGCTCCGGCCCGTCGCCATCCGGTTCCGCGCCGCACGCCGGGAGCGGTTTCATCCGGTATGCGAAAGGGTTTTCCCTGCAGCATCACGCCGGATTCATCACCCTGCACATCGATCCGGCTCCGGACGGGCGGAAGGACACGCTGCGCTATATCCTGCTTCCCTCCGGAGCTTCGGTTCCGAAGGGTTTCCATGGCTATGTTCCCGTCCGGACCCCGGTAAAAAGGATTGCGGTTTTTTCCACCACGCATATCGGTTTTATCGATATGCTCGGCAGGAGTGACGGCATTATCGGGGTTTCCCGTCCCGAGTTTGTCAACACCCCTGCGGTCAGATCCCGCATAAGGAGCGGGGCGATCAAAGCGATCGGCATGCCGTTCAGTCCCGATGTCGAGGTTCTGCTGAATCTGGACCCCGATCTGGTTATCGCGCCGGCGCTTCCCGCGGCCCGGAAGACCGATTATCAGGCGCTTGTCCAGGCGGGCATCCCGGTGCTCGTCGTTGCCGAATGGCTGGAGCCGTCGCCTCTCGGGCGCGCCGAGTGGATCAGGCTGTTCGGCGCTCTTTTCGGCAGGGAGGATGCGGCTCGCGAAAAGTTCGACGCCATAGAGCGCTCCTACCGGAAACTCGCCGCCCTTACAGAGAACGTCAGGGAGAGGCCTGCGGTACTGACCGGCCTTCCGGTAAAGGATACCTGGTTCGTTCCTGCCGGCGGCAGTTACGTCGCGGCCCTGCTGCACGACGCCGGTGCGGCCTATCCATGGAGCGACAGGCCCGGTACGGGCAGCATAAGCCTGGATATCGAAGCGGTCTATCCCGTTGCGCTCGAGGCGCCCTACTGGTTGAACCCCGGAGCGGTCGAATCGATGGACGAACTGCTTGCCATGGATAGCCGCTTCCAGGATATGCTTTCCGTAAAAACAGGCAGGGTCTACAACAACAACCGCTGGATTAACGCAGCAGGAGGAAACGCCTACTGGGAGTACGGCGTTCTCAGGCCCGATCTGATTCTCCGTGATCTTATCTCCATCCTGCACCCCGGGTTGCTGCCGAAAAAGGGCGGCAAACCCGATTCCCTAACCTTTTACCGGGAGATCAGGTAGTATGGCCGTCCGTATTTCCGGCGCGCAGGCTTCGGACGGGCATGCGTGGCCCCTTCTTTCTCCGAAAGCAGGCATGCTGTTCGTGCTCCTGCTTGCGCTTCTGCTGCTCTTTCTTCTCGATATCGTGCTGGGTTCGGTGCAGATACCGCTTGAAAGCGTTATCGGGATTCTGCTCGGCAGGGGCGCCGAACACCCCGCCTGGGAGAAAATCATTACGGCCATCCGCCTGCCGAAAGCCGCAACCGCGGTTATTGCCGGAGCAGCCCTTTCGGTGAGCGGCCTGCAGATGCAGACGCTTTTCCGCAATCCTCTGGCCGGCCCCTCGGTACTCGGCATATCGGCCGGCGCAAGCCTCGGGGTCGCCGTGGTGATGCTTGCTTCAGGCGGCGCGGCCAACGCGTTCGCCATCCGTCAGCTCGGCTTCGGGGGGAGCTGGCTTATCGTCATCGCGGCAACGCTCGGCGCGATGGCCGTGCTGCTGATCGTGCTCGGCATAGCCGTTCGGATCAGGGACAACGTCGTGCTGCTCATCGTCGGCATCATGGTCGGCAATATCACGATTTCACTGATCAGCATCTGGCAGTATTTCAGTGAACCCGAGCAGATCCAGGACTATCTGATCTGGACCTTCGGCAGCCTTGGCGGAGTACTCGGGCCGCAGCTTGCCGTGCTCGGCGCCGTTGTCGCTCTGGGACTTCTTGTCTCCTTTTCCGCTTCGAAGTCGCTGAACGTGCTTCTCCTCGGCGAAAATTACGCGCGCAGCCTCGGCATGAGCACGTTCTTCGTTCGGGTGTCGGTGATTGCCGCCACCAGCCTGCTTGCCGGAAGCGTCACGGGGTTCTGCGGTCCCATAGGGTTTATCGGCATCGCCGTGCCGCATCTGACCCGTTCGATGCTCGATACCTCCGACCATCGCTTTCTGATGCCCAGCTGCTGTCTGGTGGGAGGCATCCTGATGCTTGCCTGCGATATTGTCGCCCAGATGCCTGGAACCCAGACAACGCTGCCGATCAATGCCGTGACGGCCTTGATCGGTTCTCCGGTCGTCATCTGGGTCATTATGAAACAACGAAACCTCAAGTCCTCCTTTTCATGAACAACAGCATACTGCAGACCAGGGATCTGGCCATCGGGTATCCCGCCGGAAAGAGGCTTGGGATGTCCGGAAACCGACGATCGGGCAACAGGTCGAAGATCGTCGCGGAAGGCATGTCCCTCGAGCTGCGTGAAGGCGAGCTGGTATGCCTGCTCGGCCCGAACGGATCGGGCAAGTCAACCCTCATGAGAACGCTTGCCGGCGTGCAGAAACCGCTCGGCGGTGAGGTGCTGCTTTCGGGAACGCGTCTCGACCGTCTTTCGGCAAGAGATGGCGCCCGGCTGCTCAGCCTGGTGCTGACCGACAAGGTGCTGACCGGCAATCTTTCGGTCTATGCGCTTGTGGCGCTTGGCCGCTATCCCTATACGGGGTGGGCGGGGAACCTCTCGCCCCGGGACGAAGCGGTGGTCCGCCATGCCATTGAAACAACCGGAACCAGGATGTTCGCGCACCGGCATCTCGGCGATCTGAGCGACGGGGAGCGCCAGAAGGTGATGATCGCCCGTGCAATCGCCCAGGATACGCCGGTCATCATGCTCGACGAACCCACCGCGCATCTCGACCTTCCCAACCGGCTCGAGATCGTCAGGCTTCTGAAAATGCTGGCCCGCGAGCAGAAAAAAGCCATCGTGCTCTCGACGCACGAACTCGACATGGCCCTGCAGACTGCCGACAGGATCTGGCTGATGCGGCCCGTCGATGCCCCTCACGGAGAGCGGAAGTCATCGATAGTTTCCGGCATTCCCGAATCACTCGTGCTCGACGGTCAGCTGGAGCAGGCGTTCAGGCGAAAGGGGTTCGAGTTCGATCTCCACTCCGGATCGTTCCGCTTCCGCCACGATGCAGAACGGACGATCGGCCTTGTCGGCGATGGCGTGCGGGCATACTGGACCCGGAGAGCACTCGAGCGGATCGGCTGCAGGGTGGTGCCGGGAACGGCAGTCCCGCAGCATGTCGTGGTGGCCGGCGAGAACGGAACCGGGCACTGGCAGTTCTTTGATGGCAGCACCCGCAATCCCCACAAACTTCAGGCTCTTTCCGACGTGCTGACGGCTGTCGGCGTGAGTGCATCGTCAGGGGAGGTTGTCCGGTGAATACGTTCGGGTTTCGTTATCCGGGAAGGAGCGGAAGCATCCTGCTCCTCATTCTGCTTCTGCTTGCCGCCTGTACGCCTGCAGGCCGACAGACCGGCAGCAGGCAGCAGGCTGATCGGGAGGCGGGCGAGGTGCGCTATGCAAGGCTGTTCACCATCGCAAGGGAGAACGGCTGTACCCGGATCACGGTCGCCGCTGCGGATTCCGCCAGCCGGCAGGATCCCTTCACCTATCTGCTCGTGCCTGAAGGAAAGCCTGTTCCCGAAGACGCGGGCGAAGCGATGGTGGTCAGAATCCCTCTGAAAAAGGTTACCTGTGAAAACGGCTTTCAGGTGTCGCTGCTCCAGATGCTCGGTCGATCCGCCGCTCTTGCCGGCGTGTCGGGAAAGCAGCGGGTCGGTCAGGACGACGTGCATCGAAAGATCGACAGCGGGGAGCTTGCCGTGACCGGATTCATGAGGGGAATGAACATGGAGCGCCTGCTGAAGACCGCACCCGACATGGTGTTCGTCAACACGACCGGAGTCGCCTCGGACGTGCCCGGAAAACTGCGCTCCTGCGGATTGACTCCCGGCATGTTTTCGGCCTCTCTCGAAGAGCATCCGCTCGGAGCGTTCGAGTGGATCCGGTTCATGGGAGCGTTTTTCGACCGGGACAGCCTTGCCGATGCGCTTTTCAGTGAACGGGAGCGGGCCTATCTGGACGTGCAGGCCAGGGTGGCGGACGTGAAGCGACGTCCTTCGGTCATTGCCGGATACAGCAGAAAGGGAGCATGGTCGACCATGGGCTCTTCGCGATGGTTTGCGACCATGCTCGACCATGCAGGAGCGGACTACCTCTTCAAAGGCAAGCCATTCGAGCGGGGCCATCTCATCGGTCAGGAAGCGGGGCTCAGCGCGGGCATGTCGGCCGATTTCTGGGTGAATACGCATTTCAGGGCTGTCTCCATCGACGATCTGACAGGCGAAGACTCCCGATACGGGCTGTTCCGGAGCGTCCGCGAACGCAGGGTGTACAACAACAACGGCAGTTGCTTCGCAAACGGCAGAAGCCGGTTCTGGGATACGGGTATGACCGAACCCCATCTCATTCTGGCCGATCTTGTCAGCATTTTTCACCCGGAACTGATGCCGGGTCACAAACTGAAGTATTACAGGCGGCTCGATCGGAAGCCGTTGAACCAATGAACCGGGATGAACCTATGCAGTTGGGAACCTATGGCGGAGCGGAAGTCCACCGCACCGGGAAAATGCTCATCGTGCGCTTTAACGAACCGCACCGGGTCATCTCGACCAGCAGGGTTTACGGCGGGATGCATGACGATCTGCAGTGCATCTTCAACCACCAGTCGTGCGAACCGGCAGGACACCATCGCAAGGAGCTGAAAGCCATTGTTTCCGACCCCCTGCGCTACCAGACGGAACTGTGCGAGCAATACGGGCTTCCGGGGCTGACCGCATCGCTCGGCACTGCAGCGAACATGCACTACGCGGCAATAGAGACGGCCAGGTTCCGGAATCTGGCCGTGACGGCAATCTGCACCGGAGGTGTCGAAGGCAACGCAGGCCGCGCAGGCGATCCCGCCTCGGTGTGGGAGGGGGAGGCCGGATTCGAGCCGCTGGCCGCCTCCGGAGATGAGCCTCCGGGCACCATCAACACCATGCTGCTCATCAACAGGGAGCTTGCACCCGGAGCGATGGTCCGGAGCATCATGACCGCCACGGAAGCAAAGTGTACGGTTCTGCAGGAGCTCGCGGTGTCATCGCGTTACTCGGACGGTCTGGCGACGGGAACCGGAACGGACCAGATCGCCGTTGCCTGTTCCCTCGGCGGCGGCTCGCCGCTGACGAGCGCAGGCAAGCATTCGAAGCTGGGGGAACTGATCGGGCGGGCGGTATCGCGAGCTATCGGCAAAACACTGGCTCTGCAGAACTCCCTGACCCCTGAAAACCAGCGGTCGATCTCCGAGCATATCCGCCGTTTCGGCGCGGACCGGACGGGGATGACGGAGGGCGTTGCCCGAAGACTTCCCGAAGAGGCCGCCGAACTGATCCGAAAAAACCCGCTCGCTCTCGACCGCGATCCCCTGGCGGTAGGAGCGGCCTGTGCTCTGGTGCATGTCCGGGACAAGCTCGCATGGGGAATTCTCCCCCAATCGTGCATGCGCGAGCTTTTCGTCATGCACGGAGCCCTGCTGGCCTCGGCGGTTTCCCGAAAAAGCGGGGAGTACGCCGGTTATGCCGCCCGGCTTGAACATGAGCAGGCGGGTATGGACAACCATGTTTTTCTTGAATTCATTTACGCAGCCTGCGCGCTGGGATATCGCGAAAAATGGAACAACTGAAGATAGCGCTTATTCATCTCGACGTCCGGTATGCCGATACGGAGCATAACCGCAGGCAACTTGTCGAACTGAACCGGGAGGCGGCCGAAAACGGCGCGCGGATTCTCGTCAATACCGAGCTGGCGGTTTCGGGCTACAGTTTCAGCTCGCTCGGGGAGGTGGCTCCGTATGCGGAACCGCAGAACGGGCCGACAGCAAGGGCTCTTGCCGAAATCGCCACGACGCACGGCTGCTATATCGCGCTTGGTTACGCCGAGGAGGACCCGGCTACCGGAATCTATTACAATGCCGTCGCCGTCATCGGACCTGACGGCATGCCGGTTCTGAACTACAGGAAGATAACCGCAGAGGTCAGGTGGGCGTGTGCGGGAGATCCTCTGCAGCGGAACGTTTTCGATACTCCCTGGGGCAGGGTTGGGGTCATGATCTGTTCGGATACCTATTACGGCTCCATACCCAGAATGTCCGCCCTCAGGGGAGCTGACCTGCTGCTGGTATCGGCGAACTGGCCCGGAGGATCGCTCGATCCGAAAGAAATATGGCAGGCGAGGGCCCGTGAAAACGGCTTTTTTCTTGCCGCCTGCAACCGTACCGGCAGGGACAG
>JAAXXP010000113.1 GCA_013334435.1 Chlorobiaceae bacterium
AGCTGGCCGGAGCAGGCGATCACCCCGTGCAGCAGTTCGGGCTGCTCGAATGCCGTCAGGTAGCTCATAACCGATCCCTGGCTGAAGCCCATGAGAAAGACCCGGCCTCCCGCAGGGTGGTACTCGGCGATGATTTCGCCGATAAATGCGATCAGCTGCCGACGGGCCTCTTCAGCCGCCCGGTAATCGACAGTGATGCCGTTTGCGGTAAACTCGATAGGAAACCAGCCGAACATGCCGAAATCGAGGGTGTGCGGAGCTCTTGCGCTGATATAGCGAATGTCCTCATGCAGCATCGGGGCAAGCTGGATAAGGTCTTTTTCGTTGCTTCCGTAACCGTGCAGCATGATCATGACCGGAGCGTTTTCCGGATCACGGGGAGCCATGTCGAGATAGGTCAGTGAAAGGTGTTTTCGTTGCAGCATGGAATAAAAAAGTTCCGGTTTGTATTCATGGTTGATGGACGGTGCCGATAATTCCGCCTCCGAGCACTTCGGCATTGCGGTAGAACACCACGGCCTGTCCCGGCGTGACGGCATGTTTCGGGGTCTGGAGTGATACCCTCACGTCATCCCGGCCGAGCGGTTCGACCGTGCAGGGGGCCTCCCTGTCGCGGTAACGGATCCTGGCTGCGGTTTCAAATGCCGACGTTGGCGGTTCGATGCCGATCCAGTTGAGGTTTGAAGCCGTGAGGGTGCGGCAATCCAGATCGGCCTTGCTGCCTACCCGGATGCGGTTTTGCCCAGGGTCGATTCCGGTGACGTAGAGCGGTTCCGGCGCCGAGATGCCGAGCCCCCGGCGCTGGCCGATGGTGTAGAAGGGGTACCCGCGGTGCAGGCCCAGTACGTTTCCCCCTGCGTCAACGATTTCGCCGTCCGCAACCTGTTTCTCCAGCCCGGGGATCGAGTTTTTCAGATACCCGCAGTAATCGTCGTTCGGTACGAAGCAGATTTCCTGACTCTCCTTTTTTTCGGCCGCCCTTACCCCGAAGGTGCGGGCCAGTTCACGCACTTCCGGTTTTTTCAGGCCTCCCAGCGGCAGCAGGGTTTTCGACAGATCGCTTTGCCGGAGCATCCAGAGAAAATAACTCTGGTCTTTTTCCGGGTCGCAGCCCTTCAGAAGCCGGTGCCGGCCATCGCTGAAGGATGTTCGGGCATAGTGGCCCGTTGCGATCTTTTCCGCCCCAAGCATGCGGGCGCCTTCGAGCAGGCCGTACCATTTGATGGTTTTGTTGCAGACCATGCAGGGGTTCGGCGTACGGCCGGAAAGGTAGTCGTTCCGGAAATACCGGATGACATCGTCAAAAAACTTCGCACTCAGGTTCAGGCTGAATACCGGAATCTGAAAGTCGGGATGGTCGCTGATCACCAGTGGAGAGGGGTGGAGCGAAGGGTTTTCGACAGGAGTGTCGAGTACCCTGATGTTGATGCCGGTGACGCGGTAGCCCGCTTTTTTCAGCAGGCAGGCGGCAACGGCGGAATCGACGCCGCCCGATATGCCGGTTACAACGGCAGGTGAGCTGTTCATGTGCTAACTGAGTTTATAACCGGGTCCGCCACCGCCTTCGGGCGGCGTCCAGGTAATGATTCCGTAAGGA
Organism: Chlorobiaceae bacterium; assembly: GCA_013334435.1. Taxonomy (GTDB): domain Bacteria; phylum Bacteroidota; class Chlorobiia; order Chlorobiales; family Chlorobiaceae; genus Chlorobium. The sequence goes on from JAAXXP010000113.1 coordinate 1,598, forward strand.
TCGGCAAGAGCGCAGGTCTTGCAGTGCAGGCAGTTCGATGCACTGATTTTCAGAGCCGGTTCCGGTGTCCGGGTGAACTCGTATACCTTGGCCGGGCAGAACCTGGTGCAGGGGTTGTCGTACTCCTTCCGGCACCGCTCAAGACAGATTTCCGTCATGTCGCCGGAGCTGATGCGGAGGTGGCAGGGCTGATTCTCTTCATGCACGGTTCCCGAGCGGTAGAGGCACTCCTCTTTGCCGAAGGTGATTTTTCCGTCGGGCCTGAAAGGCGTGAGAGGAAGAGCGGAGTGCTTTTTTTTCTCCTGTTGCCGCTTTTCGGTGCTCTCTTTTTTTTTGAGAAACCCTGACGCCAGCGAGAGACCGGGAATGGTAAACTGCATTCCCGCCTGCAGAAGACCGTTATAGAGTCCTTTTTCAAAAGCCTGCCGGAAGTTCCGGGCGTTGTACAGCTCCTCATAAGCCCAGGATTTTCTGAACCGCTCCTCATAGCCCTGGAGTGTCGGGGGGGAGCTGTCGTTCCGGAGAAGCGCCTCGAAAATGGTTTCTGCCGCCAGCATGCCGGACTTCATTGCCAGATGTATTCCCTTGATGCGCTGCATGTTGAGCATGCCGGCAGATTCGCCGGTTACGAGAAATCCCGGCCCGCAGATGCGCCCCATGGCGTTCAGCCCTCCGGAGGTAATGGCTTTTGCGCCATACTCGACGAGCGAGCCGCCTTCGAGGATTGATGCAATGAAGGGGTGCTGCTTGAAGAGCTGCAGGTTCCGGTGCGGGTCGCTTTCCGGCGCCGACCGCTCTATTGCCGTTACGAAGCCCAGAGAAAGCATGGTGCTCGAGTATGCGTAGAGCCAGCCCCCTCCGTATCTGTCTGCCGGGAGGGGGTATCCGAACGTATGGCGTACTGCTCCGGCCTTTATGCGCCCCTCCGGGATCTGCCAGACCTCCTTGACGCCGGTTTCGTAATGCTGTGCCTCCGATTCCTGCTGCAGGGAAAAAGTTTTCTGCAGTTCCCCGGCAAGGCTTCCTGCGGCGCCTTCCCCGAACACCGTGATCTTTGCCCTGAGCTCGATGCCTGGAAGATGGCCGGGTTTCGGCTTTTCCTGCCGGTCGAGCCCCAGCTCTCCGGCAAGTATGCCGCAAACCGCTCCATTTTCAACAAGCAGCCCCACGGCAGCAGTGCTGTCGAAAAGCTGTACCCCGGCTTTTTCGGCTTCACCGGCCATCCATGCTCCGAGCCTGCTGAGTGAAATCAGGGGATAGCCGATGTTCCGGAACGGTTCGGGCAGAAAGGGGAATGCAAATTTTCTCTTTTCCGTGAGAAAGAAAACTCCTTCGTCGTTGGCGACCGATTCAAGCGGACAGCCGCGTTCCCGGTAGTCCGGCATCAGTTCTTCAAGTGCCCGGGTATCGAGTATGGCACCGGAAAGCAGATGGGAACCCCAACGGCGCGATTTATCGATGACCGCTATGTCCGCTTCCAGCTCTTCTGCCGGATGCAGTGCGTTATGGCGGACGATCAGGTTTTTCAGATGGATCGCTGCGGAAAGGTTTGCCGGTCCGCCTCCAGCGAAAACCACATCGAATGCAAGCGATTCACGTTCCTCTTTCACGGAGCATCTGTTTTCAGTGAATGCAGAGTCTGTCGTTCAAAGCAGGATGCCGCGCAGGAGCAGCGAGGCAACGCTGAAGTAGATGACGATGCCGGTAACGTCAACAAGTGTTGCAACAAACGGTGCCGAAGAGGTTGCCGGATCGAGACCCAGCCGCTTTAATACCAGGGGAAGCATGGAGCCGACGAGGGTTCCGAAAATAACGATGCCGATCAGGGAGATTCCGACGGTTATGCCTATCAGCGCCCATTGAAACGAGTAGCGGTCAAGAATCATTGCCCAGACAACCACCCTGAAAAAACCGATAATACCAAGAAGGCTTCCAAGCGCAAGGCCTGAGAGTATTTCGCGGCGCATCACCGTCCACCAGTCTCTTATGGTGATCTCTCCAAGAGAGAGGGAGCGGATGACGAGGGTTGCCGCCTGAGAGCCTGAGTTTCCTCCGCTTGAAATGATAAGGGGGATGAAGGTGGCCAGAACAATCGCTTTGGCAAGTTCATCCTCGAAGAACGCCATGGCCGAAGCGGTCAGCATCTCTCCGATAAAAAGCACGACAAGCCATACCGCGCGTTTTTTGATGAGCTGGAGGATGGGCAGATCGATATAGGGCTCTTCGAGGGCTTCGATACCGCCGAATTTCTGGATGTCTTCGGTTTCTTCCTCTTCGGCGACGTCGAGCATATCGTCAACCGTGACCACTCCGATGAGGTACCCGTTGGAATCGACGACCGGCAGCGCCACGTTGTCGTAACGCTTGAAGGCTTCGAGCGCATCCGACTGATCCTGAGTGGCCGTCAGGGTAACGATTTTGTCTTCCGAAATGATGTCGCGCACCTTGTTTTCGGGAGAGGAGAGCAGCAGCTCCCTTGCCAGCAACTCACCTTTCAGCTTGCCGTGGTCATCCACGACGTAGATGACGTTCAGGGTTTCGCTTTCGTGGCCGTATGTACGGATATATTCAAGTACCTGGGTTATATCCCAGTCTTTCTTCACGCTGAGAAAATCCGGCGACATGAGACGGCCAACGCTTGCTTCCGCATAGGCGAGCAGGGTTTTGGCAATCTTGAACTCCTTGAAGGAAAGCAGCTTGAGCAACTCCTGTGCAACCGGTCCGGGCAGCTCTTCGAGCAGGGCGGTACGGTCATCCGCCGACATGCTGTTGAGGATGTGGGTCACATCCTTCTTGGTAAGTGCGGTCAGCAGGTTCTGCTGCGAATCGAAATCGAGGTACTCGAAGGTTTCGGTGGCAAGCTCTTTGGGGAGCAGCCTGAAAAGGATGGCCTGTTCGTTTTCAGGCAGGTCTGAAATGAGCTCCGCCAGATCGGCGGGCATCCAGTCGTTGAAAATCCGCTGCAGCGCGCTGAAGTTCCGGCGCTCGATCAGTTCCCTGATTTCAGGAAGTATTGGGGTCCCGATCATGCTGTATAGAGTTTAGAGTTCAGCCGAAAAAAAGAAACTTTTTCCGAACTTTCCAACACCTGAAGGCACTAATCCGTAGCGTT
>JAAXXP010000114.1 GCA_013334435.1 Chlorobiaceae bacterium
GAACAGGTTCCCGTTCCGGCTGATTCGCTCTGTGTTCAGGCGCCGAGGCGGGTATGGACCTTTTCAGCCACCTGCCTGCCGCTGAGGGCTGCGCCTTCCATCGAGGCGAGGTAGCGCTGATAGGTATAGTCGCCCGCAAGAAAGAAATTTTTCACGGGGCTTGTCTGGTCGGGGCGGAACTTGTCCACGTCAGGCACGGCCTTGTAGACCGACTGGGGGATTTTTACGATGGTGGACTTCAGCAGTCTTGCGTCGCGCGAGAGCGGGAAGCGGTCGTGAATGTCTTTCATCACCAGTCTGGTGATCACCTCGTTGGGGAGATCCATCAGCTGGTGGGCCGGTGCAAGCACAAGGCTCATGACGCTTCCTCCCTGTGCCGAGCCCATGCCTTTCTGGAAATCGTCCGGGCAGGTGACCGAGACGTCGGCAAAGGTGGCGAAGGTGGTGCCCTGCGAGAACATGAGATTGTCCGTTGCGGTGATTTTCCGGTCGAACCAGAGCTGGCAGTTGGCGACCGGGCTGCCGACGAATTGGTGCAGGTTGCGGAAGTAGGCATGATTGAACCACTCGCCCGGCACGATGTTCTTGATATTGTGTACCGGAAGAGCCGAGATGTAGGCGTCGGCCTCGATTTTCTGGCCATCCTGAAGCACCGCTTGCTTGACGGTTTCGTCGCTGTTGAGTTCGAAACGGTTAAGCTTGGCATCCACAAAAATTCTGCCGCCTTTCATCTGGATGTACTGGCGCATGGGTTCGATCATCGAATCGCCTGGGTTTTTCCGGAAAAAGGCGAATTTTGTTGCGGCATAATCGGTACCGAAGTACTTGAATATGGTAATCATCGGGCGGGCGCTGATGACGTTGGGCTCGATGAAGTTCATGGCAAGCGCGATCGCTCGCCAGAGTTTTTCCAGGGAGTGTTCCGATGCGCCTCTCAGACGGTGCCACTCCGAATAGGTCATATGGTCCTGGCTGCGGAAATACTCCTCGTTGCCGGCAAGTGCGGGGTAGAGTCCCCTGATAAGGGAGATCTTGTCCCACATGGTGAGAAAATCGGCCTGCATGCCGCCAACAACTTCCGCCCAGGGGCTCGGGAGATTGGCTTTTTTGAAGAACGACTGCTTTCCGTCCGGTTCGGCATAGATGAGCGAGTGTTCTTTCCAGAGGTAGTTGTCGGCAGCGCCGACTTTTTTGAGGTACTGCTGAAGCTGCGCATAGCCGCCGAAAACGATGTGCAATCCCGATTCAATGGAATCGCCGTCGCTGTCTTTCCAGACAGAGACCTTTCCGCCCAGCACCTTGCGTTTTTCGTACAGTTCTACACTATGTCCCCGGTCTACCAGTTCAATGGCTGCGCTCAGTCCTGCTACACCTGCACCAAAGATTGCTATTTTCACCGTGTTCAGATATTAATCGTTAAGGATAATGGAGGGGTTCCGGATCAAAGGCCAAATATAAAAATTACTTATTCCGTTTAATAACAGGGCCTTCCGGCATGTGAAAAGAGCACGCTCCCGGAGCTTATTTTCTGAGCGAGGAGAGCAACCGGTCAAGTTCCGTTATGAATCTGCCGCCGAGCCTGATGGACTCCTTCACGATGAAGCGGAGGTCATCCATTGCCGCTCTCGGAGGGGCGGGAGGAAATCCGGTCTTTTCAACCGGCTTCGAATGTGTGTTCTCCGGAAACGTTCCGGTATCGTTCTGTTCGCCTGTCATGACCTGGAAAAATCAGATTGCAGCAGTGGAGATCGCCTTTGCTCCGTATATTGTAACAAAATACGACAAGAAGATAAAATAACTGCTTTCTCATCCGTTGTTCGTGTTTTGTCCCGGAGCCCTCGCCCTAATTTTTTTAGGATAAAAACCGCAAAACTGTGATTTTTTAAGAATAAAAGTTTTTTTACTCCCTGTTTTTGTGTAGTTTCTACAAAAGCGAAATAAATACACTTCTGTTATGTCCGGACATCTTGATCTGATCGACCTTAAAATTATCGAATCTCTCGGAGAGAACGGCAGGCTGCGCTTGAGCGAGCTGGCCGAAGTCGTCGGTCTTTCGATTCCCTCTGTAAGCGAACGTCTTGACAAGCTTCAGAAGAACGGCATTATCCGCGGGTTCACCATGGAGGTGGACGAGAGGACGCTGGGTTTCGACATTCAGGCATTTGTCCGGGTGAGGATCGATTCGTCGAAGCATTACAAGTCTTTCATGGAACATGTCATGAAAGAGGATGAGATTATGGAGTGCTTTTCCGTGACCGGTGAGGGATCGCATATCCTGAAGGTCATGACCCACAACACGGGTTCGCTCGAGCAGTTTCTTTCGCGCATCCAGAGCTGGCCGGGTGTTCTGGAAACCAACACCAGCTTTGTGCTGTCGCAGCTGAAGAAAAACAAGAAGATCAGTGCCGAGATTGTCAGAAAAAATCTGCAGGATCGCCAGGTATTGATTACATTCGATGAAAAAAAATCAAGAAAGTTATAGTTTTTAGCTTTATATTTTCGTTCTAAATGGTAAAAAAGGTAATAAAATAAGGAGGATCATTTGAAGATGGATAGTAAAGTGCCGGTTTCGGGTTATTTCGGGGCAATGACCTTCGATCAGAAGGCAATGCGGGCAAGACTGCCGAAGGATGAGTTCAAGGCTTTGCAGGACACCATTCGTGCCGGCAAGAAAATAACCGGCGAGATCGCCGGTGTTGTCGCTCACGGCATGAAAGAGTGGGCGATGGAGCATGGCGCGACCCATTACACCCACTGGTTTCAGCCGATGACCGGTTCGACGGCCGAAAAGCATGACGCGTTTCTGTCGATCGATCGTGACGGCACCCCGATCGAACGTTTTTCAGGCGAGCAGCTCATCCAGGGTGAACCTGATGCATCCAGCTTCCCGTCAGGCGGCATGCGCACGACCTTCGAGGCCCGCGGTTACACCGCATGGGACCCTTCGAGCCCGGCTTTTCTCATGAAAGGCGGCAGCGGCCTCACCCTCTGCATTCCGACGGTTTTCATCTCCTATCACGGTGAAGCCCTCGATTCCAAAACTCCGCTGCTCCGTTCGATGGATGCGGTCAGCAATTCGGCAATCAGGCTTCTTGATCTGCTCGGGTCCACCGGCGTTTCACGCGTCAAGACATTTGCCGGCTGCGAGCAGGAGTATTTCCTTATCGACAAGAAGTTCTACTCCGAGCGTCCCGATCTGATCATGTGCGGCCGTACCCTTCTGGGCGCGCTTCCTCCGAAAGGCCAGCAGCTCGAAGATCACTATTTCGGGTCCATCCCCGACCGTGTGCTCGACTTCATGCAGGAGGTTGAGCATGAGCTCTATCTGCTCGGCATTCCGGCCAAAACCCGTCATAACGAGGTCGCTCCGCACCAGTTCGAAATCGCTCCGATCTTTGAAGAAGCCAATATCGCCGTCGATCACAACCTGCTCGTCATGGAGGTTATGAGAAAAGTCGCCGACAAGAAAGGCTTCGCCCTCCTGCTCACCGAAAAACCCTTTGCGGGCATCAACGGATCGGGCAAGCACAACAACTGGTCGATCGGCACCAATACCGGCATCAACCTCCTCGATCCGGGTGATACCCCGACCGAGAACATCAACTTCCTCGTTTTCCTTATCGCCGTGCTCAAGGGCGTTCACAAGCGGGCCGATGTACTGAGAATGTCCATCGCCAGCACCGGCAACGACCACCGTCTCGGTGCCAACGAAGCTCCTCCGGCCGTTGTGACCGTGTTTCTCGGTGAACAGCTCGAAACCGTTCTCGACGCCATCGAAAGCGGCAAGGTTGACCTCAAAACCGAAAAGCAGGTGCTCAACCTCGGGCTTTCGCAGGTTCCGCTTCTCAACAAGGACTACACCGACCGTAACAGAACCTCGCCGTTCGCCTTCACCGGCAACAAGTTCGAGTTCCGGGCCGTCGGTTCGTCGCAGGCCGCTTCCGTGCCGAACATGGTGCTCAACACCCTGATGGCCGAGGCTCTCGATGAGCTTACCGACGCCATCGAAGCGAAGATCGCTGCCGGAAAGGACCGCGATTCCGCCGTTCTCGAAGCGATCCGCGAAGGAATCACCGCAACGAAGGATATCCGTTACCCTGGCGACAACTACAGCGAGGCTCTCCAGGAAGCCGCAAGAGTGAGAGGTCTTCCGAATCTGAAGAACACTCCGCAGGCACTCCGCACGCTCGAAAAAGCCGACGTCAAGGGAATGTTCGTCAAATACGGCGTCCTGACCGAGCAGGAAATCGAATCGCGCCTGAACATCCGTCTCGAACGCTATGTCAAAGGTATCGACATCGAGGCCCGTACGCTGCAGCTCATGCTCAAAACCCTCGTTATTCCGGATGTTTCGGAATACCAGGGCGATATCGGCAGCTCGTTCAACAACCTGCTTGCCGCCGCCGAGGCGATCGGCCTTTCCGAAGGTGCTGTTGCCAGCCAGGCAAATCATCTGAAGAACCTTGCCGAGAACCTTTCGCTGCTGATCGACCTTACCGCCGAGCTTGATGAAGCCGTCGAGAAGATTGAAACCATCGAAAGCGAGTTCGGCAAAGCCGACTACTGTGCCGACGAACTGCTTCCGCTCATGAGCGAGGTTCGTGCGGTTGCCGACAGGCTCGAACTGATGGTCGACCGCAGCCGCTGGCAGCTGCCGACCTACTCCGAAATGCTCTTCGAGCACTAAG
>JAAXXP010000115.1 GCA_013334435.1 Chlorobiaceae bacterium
CCCTGGCGCACGTAGTCGGTGTTGGAGACCAGGCGTTCCATGAGCTCGGGTTCGTGGCGCAGGATGTCGAGCGTGGCAAGCACCGCGGCAACGCTTGCCGGGGTGGGAGATGCGCTGAAAATGAGCGACGCGGCGTTGTGCTTGATGTAGTTGATGACCGACCGGTCGCCCACGACGTAGCCGCCGAGCGAGCCGAAGGTTTTGGAGAAGGTGCCCATGATGAGGTCAACCTCGTTCACCAGTCCGAATTCGGACGGAGTGCCCCGGCCGCCTTTGCCGATGACGCCGACGGCATGCGCGTCGTCGATGACGATGCGTGCGTTGTATTTTTTCGCGAGCTCCACCAGTTTCGGCAGATCCACGATTTCGCCCGAAACGGAGAAGACGCCGTCCGAAACGATCAGGCGTCCGGCGTTTTCAGGAATTTTCTGAAGCACGCGCTCCAGATCTTCCATGTTATTGTGGTTGTAGCGGACCTGATTGGCTCCTCCGCCCTGGGCCATCACGGATGCCGCTACAAGGCTGGCGTGGTTGTCGCGGTCGGAAACGATGTATTCGCCCCGCTGCACCAGTGTGGGAATGATGCCCTGTCCGGTCTGGTAGCCGGTGCTGAAGAGCAGGCAGCGTTCCTTTTCGAACCAGTCGGCGAGTTTTTCCTCGAGCTCGATGTGCAGGTTGACGGTGCCGGTCATGTAGCGCGATCCGCTGCAGCTGGTGCCGTACTTGTTGATGGCGTTGATGGAGGCGGTCTTGACTCTCGGATCGGCCGTGAGGCCGAGGTAGTTGTTGGAGCCGGCCATAACCATCTTGCGTCCCGCAAAGGAGACTACCGGGCCTTCGGTTTCGTCAATCGGATGAAAAAAGGGGTATATACCCTGTGCCTTGACTTCGTCGGCAAGGGTGAAATCAAAACATTTCTTGAACAGATCTTTCGGTTTCTCCACAGTCATGCAATATTTACTTCAGCTGTAACAAGTCAGAGCTGGAATTTCTCGTTTTTGCGGTCGTCTCTTTTTCTTTATTCTTTCGGTGACCGGGTTTCAGTGCCGGGGCTTGCCCCGAAACCGAAATGTATTAAAATTTTTGTTTTTTCGGTAGAGCGGGGTTCCGTTTTTTTACAGCCGGCCACCCGTCGAGGGTTGCCGGATTGCCTGCAACGCATTAACGAAGCATACTGTCATATGGGTGAAACGATACTGGTTACCGGGTCGACGGGCTTTATAGGAGCGCGGCTGCTGAAGCTTCTGGCGGAGGAGGGTGCGTCGGTGCGGGTGTTCCTTCGTCCCGAGAGCGCCGCCGGCGCATTGCAGGCAAAGGGCGATGCGGTGAGGGGCAGTTTCGGCGATCCGGAGGCTCTCCGGCGTGCGGTAGAGGGGGTGGACCGGATCGTGCATCTTGCCGGAGTCACCAAAGCCGCCGGAGATGCCGGCTTCGAAGAGGGCAACGTGATGCCGGTGCGCAATCTCCTTGCCGCCGTGAAGGAGCACAACCCAGGGCTGAAGCGGTTCGTGTTGGTGTCGTCGCTCGCTGCGGCGGGCCCCGCCACGGAGGGCGTTCACGGCGTGCGGGAGTCCGACGACCCCCGGCCGGTAAGCGCATACGGGCGCAGCAAGCTGCGGGCCGAAGATCTCTGCATGGAGGCTTCGGCTTCGGTGCCGGTCACCATTGTGCGCCCTCCGGCGGTTTACGGGCCCGGCGACCGCGATGTGCTGCAGGTGTTTCTGATGCTTTCAAAAGGGGTGCTGGTATCGGCGGGAAACTCCCGGAAGCAGCGGTTCAGCATGATCCATGTGGACGACCTCGTGCGGGGCATCATGGCTGCCGCACGTTCGGAGCGGTCGGTCGGCCGTATTTATTATATAACATCAGCACAGGCCTGGTCGTGGGACGAGGTTATTGCGGCCGCGCGCCCGGTGCTCGGTTTCCGGAAGCTCTGGCGGATAACCCTGCCGAAGCCGGTGGTGTTCCTTCTTGGAACGGTGGTCGGCGCTGTTGCGTCGCTTTCGGGAAAGCCCGGCCTGCTCAACCGCGACAAGGCCAACGAGCTGGTTCAGGACTACTGGGTCTGTTCGCCCGAAGCGGCCGCCCTCGATTTCGGCTTTACCGCCCCTACGCCGCTTGGCGAGGGGGTGGCGAAAACCGTCGAGTGGTACCGGCGTGAAGGGTGGCTGTAGAAGATTGCCGGCCGCTTATCCGAGCAGCTTCTGCATGAGGCGCAAGAGCAGGAACCGCTCGTCGGGGTAGGGGATCAGTCCCTTGAGTGCGGCGTCGGTTTCCCTGAGCGCGAGCATGGCCGAGACGGTCTGCTCGGGGGAGAATGCGCCGGTGTAGCCGAGATAGTTCCGGACGAAAAATTCCTGCTTGCCGTACATGCCCAGAATTCTGGCGATCTCCGCCGGGGGGAGCTGCCTTACGGCGGGCGCCGAAAGCTTCCAGAGGCGCATGAAAAAGGTCGTCAGGTAGCGGACGATGCTGCCGAGCCCCTCCTTCTGTCCTTCCCGGTCCATGATCATGATCGAAATGCCGCTCGACAGCCTCAGGTTACGGCTTGCAACGGCTTTTTCGAGTTCGAAGACATTGTAGGTTTTCGATATGCCGACACAGTCGTAGATGTCGGCGGCCTTAATGGTGTTGCCCTGCCGCTTCGATGAGGCGTAGAGGATGATTTTGTCGATTTCGCCGGCAATTTCGCGTGAGGAGGGCTGAACATAGGCGGCAAGGAGCTTGAGCGCTTCCGGCTCGAACTCCCATCCCGCGGCTTTTGCCCTTTCGGTGGCGAAGAGGTCGGGATTGCGGATTACCGGAAAATCCGTCCTGAAATTTTTCAGCTCCCTGAAAGGCGATTTGTCGAGCTCTTTTTTATCGTTGCTGTCGCATTCGAGCACCAGCACGGTGAACTCTCCGGGGTTGGCGATATAGGCTGCGAACTTCTCTTCGTGATGTTTCTGCTGTTCCTTCGGGCCGGTGCGTTTGATTTTATCGAACTGCCGGACGATCAGCAGCTTTTTTTCGGTGAACATGGGGTACTCGGAGGCTTTCGAGGCCAGTTCGCCAAGAGTCAGGTCCTGTCCGTAGAGCAGCGTGGTGTTGTATGCCGCTTCCTCCGGCGACGGGAAAAGCGCGGCTTTGAGAAGCCCGCCAAGCTCTTCCTTGATATAGCTTTCAGGTCCGGTGAAGAAATAAACGGGATCGATTTTTCCCGAAAGGATTCTTTTTTTCAGAGCATCCATAGTGTCTATCGGCAATCAGAAGCGAAATGGCCGGAGCCGGAGAGCCCGCCGGTCATGATGCGGACCTCCGGCTCCGGTGCGGTAAGTTCAGAACGGCAGGTCGTCCTTGTCCGGTTCCATGGCCGGGCCGGACGGCTGCGAAGGGTAGCCGGAAGGACTCTGCTGCCTGGTTTCGCGGGGCATCTGATTGTACTGGGGGCGCTCCTGCGACTGGCCCGCGTCGCCGTATCCGCCGCCGCTGCCCTGATCTTTCGGAGAGCCGAGCATCTGCATGTCGGTGCAGACGATTTCGGTGGCGTAGCGCTTTTCGCCGCTTTTGGTGTCGTCCCAGCTTCTGGTCTGCAGGCGGCCTTCGATATAGACCTGCCGGCCTTTTTTCAGGTACTGGTTGCAGATTTCCGCGAGTTTTCCCCACGCGACCACCCGGTGCCATTCGGTGCGGTCCTGCCAGTTTCCGGATGCGTCCTTGAAGTTTTCGCTGGTCGCTACCGTGAAATTGGATACCGATTGTCCCGAAGCGGTGGTTCTCAGTTCGGGATCGTTGCCGAGGTGCCCGATGAGCATTACTTTATTGAGTCCTTTAGCCATAATAGTGTTTCTGCTGAGGTTAGCGTTCCGGCAGACGGTATCCGGTGCGCAACAGTGAAATGCCGCCGCCGTTCTTTACTTGAACAATATATCGAACAAAGTCAGAAATCGAACAAAGTTACAAAACAAGCCGCCCGGCGTCAATGACCGGCCCTTCACGGCAGAGGAGGACGGTTTGGGTGCCGCCTCCCGGAGCCATGATTTCGACGGAGCAGCCGTAACAGATGCCGATGCCGCAGCCCATGATCGATTCGAGCGATACTTCGCATGCAATGGCGTGCTTTCTGCTGAACGCGGCCACGGCCCGGAGCATGGGATTCGGGCCGCAGGCGAATATTTTCAGGCGGCTTTCAGGGCCGAGCGCATCGATGTCGCGTTCGAGCAGCTCCAGCACGGTGCCCCTGAACCCTTCCGAACCGTCGTCGGTTGCCGTCCGGCAGTTCGAGAGGTTCCGCAGCAGCAGGTCTCCCGATGTCCGGCCTCCGACGAAGTTGATGCATTTCGAGCCCTGCAGGGCGAGCTGTTTTTCGAGGAAGAGCATCGGGGCGGTCCCTATGCCGCCGGAAACCAGGAGGGCGGTGTCGAACGACGGGTTCAGGAAATCGAAACTGTTGCCGAGCGGCCCGAGAATCTGCATGGTCGAGGAGCAGGGGGAGTCGGCAAGAATTGCGGTTCCGCATCCGACGTTCCTGGCCATGATGTCGATGGCGCTTCCCCGGACGTCGTGAATGGAAAACGGACGGCGGAGCAGCGGCTGCGTCGTATCGTTCACCTTGATGTTGACGAAGTTTCCCGGACGCGCGGCGGCGGCTATTTCGGG
>JAAXXP010000029.1 GCA_013334435.1 Chlorobiaceae bacterium
GCCGATGGCCTCTTCCGGCAGTCCGGGCGCATCCTCGATGAAGAACTCCCCGTCGAAGAGAGAAAGACCGTTGCAGCTCCGGTCGATGCCCAGAGCCCGGGTGAGCTTTCCCGGACCGCTCATGAGGTTGGTGTCCAGGGTGGTGTTGCGCTGTTCCCGCATGAACGATTCACCGGAAAGGGGCTCCATGGCCCGTATCAAAACGGCTCCGGCAGTATGCAGGGGTTCGCTGACGATGTTGAGCATGTAGTGGCTGCCGTAGGTGAAATACACGTAGAGGCTGCCGGGTTCGGCGAACATCATGCTGTTCCTTTCCGTTCTGCCCCGCCAGGCATGACAGGCCTCGTCGCCGAGACCGAGATAGGCTTCGGTTTCAACGATCCGGCCTTTCAGAAAAGGGCCTCCCGCTATTCTCCGGACAAAGATTTTCCCAAGCAGTTTTTCTGCAAGTTCAAACGTTGGACGTTCAAAGAACTGTTTTTCAAGCCGCTGCATCAATCAGTCAATACAGTTTGTAAAAGTGCAGGTAAGTATTATAATGTAACAAGTCATGACTGAACTTTAGGGACCTCTTCCGATTTGTTTCGCCGTACGATTGCTTCGTCGGGCTATCCCCTGAGCTGCCGATATTTCGTTCCCGGCCATGTCAGGGGTTCTGAATGCAATGCTCCCGGCAAGTAATGGAGGTCCTCTTCAACTGCTGTAAAATTCCCTGTTTGGTACATGGGCAGAGTTATTGCGATTGCAAACCAGAAAGGAGGGGTTGGCAAAACAACCACGGCCGTAAACATAGCGGCTTCGATCGCTATTTCCGAATTCAGGACGCTGTTGATCGATATCGACCCGCAGGCAAACGCAACTTCCGGATTCGGCATTGAAACCGGCGACGAAATCGACAACACCTTCTACCAGGTTATGGTGAAGGGCGGCAACATCGAAGACGCCATTCATCCATCGAGCCTTGAATATCTTGATGTTCTTCCTTCCAACGTCAACCTTGTCGGCATGGAGGTAGAGCTGGTGAACATGCGTGAGCGCGAGTACGTCATGCAGAAGGCGCTCAGGGATGTTCGCGGAAGGTACGATTACATTATCATCGACTGTCCCCCGTCGCTTGGCCTCATAACCCTGAATTCCCTTACCGCTGCGGATTCCGTACTCATTCCGGTGCAGGCCGAATACTATGCGCTTGAAGGGCTTGGAAAGTTGTTGAACACCATCAGTATTGTTCGTAAACATCTCAACCCGAAGCTTGAAATAGAGGGTGTTCTGGTTACCATGTTCGATTCCCGCCTGCGTCTTGCCACCCAGGTTGCCGAAGAGGTGAAAAAGTTTTTCAAGGACAAGGTTTACAAAACCTACATCCGCAGGAACGTCCGCCTTTCGGAAGCTCCAAGCCACGGTAAGCCTGCTTTGCTCTACGATGCCCAGAGCCTTGGCTCGAAAGACTACCTCGATCTGGCCAGAGAGATATTTGAGAGAGATGGCAATATTAAAAAATTTAAGGTACGGAAGCCTTAGCTGACCGTAAGGATGGTGCCGGTATGTCGAAGAACGCGTTAGGAAAAGGACTCAAGGCCCTTATCCCCGATGAGGGGTTTGTGGCCTCGCCGAAAGACGAGGAGCAGGAACCCGTCAGAGAGGGCTCCATCGGCAGTCTTCCTGTGGAAAAAATCAGGGCGAACCCCTTTCAGCCTCGCAAGGAGTTCGACGAAAAGGCTCTCGAGGAGCTGAAAAACTCGATTATCGAAAATGGCGTTATCCAGCCGGTCACGGTTTGCAGGGATGGTGACGGCTATCAGCTCATCAGCGGCGAGCGGCGTCTCAGGGCGGTCACCCAGGCGGGCTTCAAGTACATACCGGCATATATCATCGAGGCGCATGAGGATTCCAGCAAGCTGGAGCTTGCGCTCATCGAAAATATCCAGAGGGAGGATCTCAACGCCATAGAGGTGGCTCTCGCCCTGAAAAGCCTCACTACGAAATGCCGGCTTACACAGGACGAGATAGCCCAGAAGGTCGGCAAGAACCGTTCTACCGTAAGCAATTTTCTCCGGCTTCTGAAGCTCCCCATGGCCATACAGGACAGCATCCGCAAAAGGGATATCTCCTCGGGTCATGCGCGGGCGCTGATCAACCTGCCAGGAGAACAGCAGCAGCTCAAGGCGTGGAAACAGATTATCAGTCGCCAGCTTTCGGTCCGTCAGACTGAGATGCTGGTGAACCGGATGTTCAAGGAACAGCCGAAACTGACTGAAGGCGAGACAAGGCCCTCTCCGCATATCAATCAGCTTGAATCGAGATTGAGAGGCCGACTTGCCACGAAAGTCAGAATTATCGAAAAAAAAGCTGGAAAAGGGGAGATCCATATCCAGTATTTCTCGCATGATGATCTCGACAGGATTCTTGATCTGATGGGAGAGGTGTAAACAAAGAAGCAGATTACCGGAAAGATGAAGTTCACTCTTGTAGGAAGCGGAAGAATGGGCCAGCAGATCGCAGGCATCATCAACCGCTCGGGGATTCATGAAATCGCCGCGATTCTCGACGATCGCAGCGTCGTTACTGCAGAAAGTTTTCTGGGCAGTGACGCCATAATCGATTTTACCGTCAGGGATGCCTTTCTCCAGAACCTGCCCTCCATGCTGCAGTCCCGTGTTCCGGTCGTTGTCGGAACGACGGGCTGGGACGACGAGATGGATTCGGTAAGGCAGCGGGTTGTCGAGAGCGGCTCGTCGCTGCTTTACTCGGCAAATTTTTCTCTCGGTGTCAACATTTTTCTCAGAACGGTCAGGGAGGCGGCGCGCCTGATCGCGCCGTTCGAGCAGTTCGATATAGCGTTCGCGGAACACCATCATACCGGCAAGGCTGATTTTCCGAGCGGCACCGCGCTCCGGGCCGCGGATATGATTCTCTCGGTCAATCCGAGGAAACGGACGATCGTGCGGGAGCTTTCCGATGACCGGAAAATTGCCCCTGATGAACTGCAGGTAGCTGCACTTCGTCTCGGCAGCGTTTGCGGCAGGCATACAGCCTATATCGATTCCGAATCGGATGAAATTGCTGTTTCGCACAATGCCAAAAACCGCGAAGGTTTCGCCGCAGGTGCCGTGCAGACCGCCAAATGGCTTGCGGCGCGTCATACCACGTCGCCGGGTTTCTATACCATGGATGATTTTCTCAACGAGATGTTTGCATAAGGCGGAACATGGCTGCTGAAAAGAGTGACGGGGTCCTGCTTCCGTTATCAGGAAAACTGAAGGCTACAGCTCTTGGAGCGGTGCTGGTTACGTTTACAACCACGCTGCCCTATCTGACGCTGCTCAACACCTTCTTTTTCTCCGGGGTTTTTCTTGCCGGCATGGCGGCTGTCTATTACGCCGTGATCGCCTACCAGGCAAGGCTGTCCTACAATCAGGCCTTTGTTCTGGGAAGTTTCTGCGGTATTGCCGGAGGTATGTTTTCCGAAACCATCAGTTATCTGCTCATTGCTCTGGCAGGTTACCGTCCCGGTATGGAAGGACTGAAGCTGATGGTCGACTGGGCAAGGGATATGGCGGCCGGAAAACCGGAACTGACCGAACAGCTCAGGGTGCTTACCGAAATGGAGGCGCTTGCGCTCGCGCCTGTTTCACTCACTCCTGCGGATCTGTTTACAGGAATTCTCTTCGCTGCGGTTTTTTATGCCCCGATAGCTGGTCTGGGCGGATTGTTCACCGTGTTCAGGCTTAAACGCCAGGCGGCGAAGGGACGTTAGAAAAGTTGCAACTGATGCATTGCCGCAGCTTGTGACATGCAGCAGGCCACTTTCAGGAGCGGTACCGGGGTTCTTTTTCCGGACCCGCGACAGGAACAGCTCACGGCCATGGGGGGTTTTCTTCGCCAATCTGCCGGAGATACCATTTCCTGTCGATTTTCTGAGATCCCGGCAGCGTCGTCCACCCGGAGACCCTGATATAGCGCACCGGGGTTTTCAGCCTTCCTGCGATGTTCAGCATGGCTTCGGTAATGGCGTCGTCAGGAGGATTTCCCGGTTCAGCCGTTTTGATGAATGCTGCAGGTCTCTGGCCATACTCCGGGTCAGGGAGCGGCACTACAAGAGCCTGTTCGATTCCCTTGACTGCGCCTAAGGACTGCTCGATCTCTTCGGGGTGCAGATTTTCGCCGCCGGATATGAACATGTTGTCCTTCCGTCCGAAAACCCGGAGGTTTCCGTTCTCATCGAGGCTGCCGGTATCTCCCGTATGAAACCAGCCATCGTCATCAAGAGAGAGAACCGGTTTCCCGCCGACCAGATATCCCTGAAAAAGGCAGGCGCCTTTAACGAGAATTTCCCCGTCTCCGGCAATGGAGATCTCCCTCCAGGGGAGCGGCTTGCCGCTGTTATCCTGAACAAATCTCACTGGAGCCGGTGTTGTGGCGATCTGTGAGCACATTTCCGTCGAGCCGTAACTGAGGTGGATCGGAATGCCTTCCCTGATGCTTTTTTCGAGCAGCGGAGCGGGAACTGCGCTTCCACCGAGAAGTACAGCCTTGAGCTTTCGCAGGCGTGGCAGTGCCGAGGGATTGCCCAGAAGCCGGAAGAGCTGTGTGGGAACCAGCGACAGGTGTGTTACCGGATAGCGTTCGAGACTTCGTTCCAGGGGTTCCTGCGGATCGGGTACGGCGACAGCCGATCCTGAGGCCAGAGCCCTGAAGAGTATGGCATAGCCTCCGATATGGAAGAGAGGCAGCGAAAGCAGCCAGCAGTCCCCGCATTCGAGCCTCATGTTCCGTGCCGCTCCGAGCGCGCTGTACCAGTGATTGCCGAAACTGTGCAGGGCGGCTTTGGGCGTTCCCGAGCTTGCCGATGTATGGATGATGGTGACGGGGCGATCCATGCTGTTCTGCCGGTCAAAGGGTATCGGGATCGCATACCCTGAAGGGGCAGCTGCTGTCTCTGGCAGGCTTACCGTTCTGCATTCGCTTTTCAGCGGCATTGAGGATGGGTCGGCGGCCAGCACCAGATCGGGATGGAGCGCCTGCAGGGTTCTGCCGAGCTGTTCCGGCGGAAAGCGATGGTTCAGGGGTGCGCAGACGATACCTGCCCTCAGCAGCGCCATGGCCGCAAATGCCGCTGCAGGGGTGTTCGGCGAGAGTATGGCCGCCGTGCTGCCGGGATGGAGGCCTTTGTTGTGGAGCTTCAGCGCCAGATGCGACGTTATGGCGTCGCACTGCCTGAAGGTGTATACGGTTCCGGAGGAGATCAGTGCGGGCGAGCGGTTGAAAAGCAGGGATGCACGGTTTACAAGGTCCATATCGAGGTGAGCTTGATGCTTCGCAACGCAACCTTCTGCCCGTTCCAGTAGAGGTTCTGCGTATCAAGCCGGGCATTGACGGGAGCGAAAGGCGTGTCGAGCAGGTCGTGTTTGAGAAAGCGGAACGTATCGAGCCCGCACGCGGCTGGCAGGGATGCGCAACATGCCGCCATCCAGGCGTAGAAACTCAGGCTGATGCCGCTTTCAAAGGTCGAACTGAAAACGGTCTGCAGGTTTCTGTTTTTTGCCTGTTCAGCCAGCGCAAGCGTTGCCTTGATTCCGCCCAGACGGTTCGGCTTGAGGATGTATGCCTTCAGGCATGCGGCGGGAATGCTTCCGGCAAGTTCCGGATTCTGCCAGAGGGTTTCGTCGAGCGCCGAGGGGATCGAGGTCCTCGCATGCAACTCCTCGATCTGTTCCGGATTTTTCAGCGGCTCTTCAATGTATTCGATACTTCTTTCCGGAAGATTCCGGCTGAATTCAACCGCCTCGTCGAGACTCATGGACTGGTTGGCATCGAGGCGCAGGGCGATGGAGCCGTTATAGGCGTTTTTCAGCATCCTGATGCTTCTGAGCGACTCTTCCGCGCTTTCCGCAGTCACTTTCAGCTTGAAGGTGCGGTACCCTTGCCGGAAATACTCGTCCGCACGTTTTCCGACGGTCGCCGAATCTCCGAAAAGCAGGGCGTTCAGAGGTACGGCTTCAGCAGGAGCACGTTCGGAAAGGGGGGGCGGCAGCTGAGAACGCTGGGCTTCGAGGTTGAAGAGCGCCATTTCCAGACCGGTTCTTACCGAAGGGTACAGTTGGCCGGAGAGCGGCCCCGATTCTGTGAAATCATGTTTCGTGAGCACCTCCATAAGCTGCTGTTCGGCAGCGGGCAGCGGTTCGCTGTGCAGGCCTGGAAGCGGCGCTATCTCTCCATAGGCGGTGGTTTTTCCGTCCCGGCTTTTCAGGGCGAGCACAATGCCTTCCCTATGGTGCAGCCGGCAGCCTTTTACGGTTACCGGCTCGCTGAAAGGGATAGAGTACCTGTAGAGATGTGAATAGTCGGCGTTCACGGTCGTTTCGGGAATTTCGAGAAATCAGGCTTGCGTTTTTCGACAAAGGCATTTTTCCCTTCCTGGGCCTCTTCGCTCATATAATAGAGCAGGGTGGCGTTGCCGGCAAGTTCCTGCAGGCCAGCCTGACCGTCGCAGTCGGCATTGAGCGCCGCTTTCAGGCAGCGGATGGCAAGCGGAGAGTTGGCAAGGATTTCACGGCACCACCCGACGGTCTCCTCTTCGAGGCGTTCAAGCGGAACGACCGTGTTGACCAGGCCCATCGCAAGGGCCTCCGAGGCATTGTACTGACGGCACAGGTACCAGATTTCGCGGGCTTTTTTCTGCCCTACAAGCCGCGCCATATAGCTGGCTCCCCAGCCTCCGTCAAACGAACCAACCTTGGGTCCGGTTTGACCGAATACGGCATTTTCGGCGGCGATGGTAAGATCGCAAAGCATATGCAGGACGTGTCCTCCTCCTATAGCGTAACCGGCTACCATGGCGATCACCGGTTTAGGGCAGGTACGGATGTCCCGCTGGAAATCAAGCACGTTCAGGCGATTGACGCCCTTGGCATCGGCATAGCCGGCATAGCCGCGGATTTTCTGGTCGCCCCCCGAACAGAAGGCCATATCTCCTGCTCCTGTAAGGATAACGACGCCGATCTCCTGATCGTTGCGCGCGTCCGACAGTGCCGAGATCATCTCTTCGACGGTCAGGGGACGGAATGCGTTGCGCACTTCAGGCCGGTTGATGGTGATTTTTGCTATACCTTCGGCTTTGTGGTAAAGAATATCGGTAAATTCGCCCGCAGGTATCCATTGTACAGCGTTCATAAAGGTTTTACTCTCTGGTTAGCGAAAACAGCAGGCGGTCGATAAACAGCTCCCTGTTTTCAATGTGCAGGGTGTGACCGCACTGTGGAAAGATGTCAAGATCCGAGCAAGGACATAAATTAACCATTTGACGACCAATCTCAACATATTTGCCGTCTTTTTCCCCGGCGAAGAAGCTGATGGGGTGCCGACAGTCCGGCAGTTCGTTCCACAGGGATGGCTGGCTTCCCGTTCCGAGCGTGCGCAGTGCCGCCGCAAGCTGTTCCGGGCGATTTTTTTTTCTTGCTTCCAGAGTGGATTCGAACAATGCGTGGTTTTTCAGGCTGGAAAAGAGAGGAAGGCCATACCAGCAGTCGAGAAACTTTTCGAAGTTTTCTTCAATACTCAGGGCGAGGCTTGCATCGCTGTTCTGTCTCTGCAGGCGTTCCTCCGCCGTTTTCAGGCCGGGCGAGGCTGAAATGATCACGGTTTTCCTGAACAGGTAGGGAAAGCGCAGCGCGAGATAGAGAGCAATGCGTCCGCCCATCGAATAACCGGCAAGAAACGAGGGTGAGTCCTGTTTCCGGCCGATCGCATCGGCAAGCTGCCGCATCTGTTCCTCGAAGGAGTTTGTTCCTGCAGGGGTTCGGCCATGTCCCGGAAGATCGAAAAGCATGCAGTAATAGTCACTGCCGAGTTTTTCCGCTACGGGGAGCCACTCTTCCGACGAGCCGAGAAAGCCGTGCAGAAGGATCAGGCCAGGGTTGTTCCGGTAGCCCCTGGTCAGGATGCTGAAGTCTGAAGGGGCAGGCATTATCGGCTCAGGGCGCTTGCCGCGAGAGCGGTGATTTCCGACTGGAGCGCACGGTGCTGCTGGACGTTCTCCCTACGGCTTCCCTTTACCTCGATAATGGTGGTGACGGCGTTCTCTCCGGCGCTCCGGCACGCCGTTTCAAATTCCCGGTTCGTTACGGGCATGCGGTAAGCGATTCCGAATGCCGCGGCTGCATCCCGGATGCTGTAGTTCTGCGGAGTGGCGAAATGCGTTTCGAAAACATCTTCTTCGGATGCGACCGGAAGGAATGAGAAAATTCCCCCGCCGTTGTTGTTCAGCACCACAATCCTGAGCGGCACCCGGAGCGATTGCAGCAGGCAGAGCGCATTGAGATCGTGCAGGAAGGCTATGTCGCCGATCAGCAGCGTTACCGGTTTGCGGAGTCCGGAGGCAAAACCGGCCGCGGTCGAGATAATGCCGTCGATGCCGCTGGCTCCGCGGTTCGTGCCGGTCATGAAGCAGGCCGGCTGAGATGTCGATGCATACAGATCCATATCTCTTACCGGCATGCTGTTGGAGAGAAACAATCCCTCTTCTCCGGTGATGATCTTCGAAATGATTCGTGCCGCGGCTATTTCTGAAACCGGTTTGTCGGCAATGCAGTGCTTTTCGATGCACTCTTCCGCCTGCCGGAAAAACGTTTCAGGCAGAGGGTAGCTCTGCGGATGGAGAGGTTTACGGCTTCCCTCCAGGGCGCGGGCAATCAGCGAGGGCGATGCTTCGATGCTGAGGGTGACGTTGTGGTCGGGGCCGAATCGGTTCGCATTCGGTTTGACGACAATGAAATTTTCCGGATTCCACTGCCGGATGGCCGCCGCCGGATAGCGTGCGATGAGGGGGCCGCCGAAATGAATGACCGTATCAGGCCTGAATTTTTCAGGAAAAAGGGATGACTGAAAAGCCAGTTGCAGCGGGCTCAGCGACGCGTCGAAGCGCAGCCCCGAGGAGATATCCGCATAGAGCGGGATATTGAGCGAACGGGCCAGATTGCCGACAGCCAGGGCATCGGTTTCGTTCCGGAGTCTTCCTGCAATGAAAAAAGGCTGTCTCGAACCGGCAAGCATGTTCCGGAGCAGGGGAATGATTCCCGGATCGGGAACCCGCTGAGGCTGCACGGAACGCGAGAGCGGTCCGGAACCATCTATCCACCCTGCAACCGGGGCAAGCCATGGGTCATGAAGTTCGGGTATGAGCGGTTCGAAAGGTTCCCTGAACGGAACGTTCAGATGGACCGGTCCGGGCATCGAGCCGGTTGCCATCGACAGGGCGTGGTCGATCGAGGTGATAACCGAACGGAGCGGAATGTCGGATGAAGGTTCAGGGAGACGGAAGTTCCATCGGCTGTAAGCCCCGAACATTCCGAATTGCTGAATGGTCTGGTTCGCGCCGGTTTCAAGCAGTTCAAAGGGTCTGTCGGCTGAAAGAATCAGCATCGGCTGGCCGTCCATCGAGGCTTCGACTACCGCAGGATAGTAATTGGCCGGGGCAGTTCCGGAGGTACAGATCAGTACGGCAGGCTTGCCGGTTGCTCGGGCGTGACCGAGCGCGAAGAAGCCCGCGGAGCGTTCGTCGGGAAATATTTTCCATACCGCTCCGGGATGGCGTGCCGCCGCAACGGTAAGGGGTGTCGAGCGGGAGCCAGGGGAAATACAGAAAAATCCGGCGCCGAGCCGGACAAGTTCTTCAATGATGACCTGGCTCCATAGCGAGGTGATTTCCCGGTTGTTCATGCGGTGTGACTGGTTATAGCCATAATATCGCCGATCTTCTGTTCAACCTCTTCCCATTCAAGGTCCGGATCGGAGCCTTTTACCAGGCCGGCTCCCGAATAGAGATTTGTGTTTCCGGAATTGACCAGCGCAGAGCGTATACCGACGCAGAATTCCGCGCTGTCGCGGCTGATCCATCCGACAGGAGCTGCGTACCAGCCCCGGCAGAAGGGCTCGAGATGCATGATATGCTGCAGAGCCTCCTCCCTGGGTACCCCCCCGACCGCCGGTGTCGGATGAAGCAGGGAGAGAACGGTGCTGTCGCTGCAGTATTCAGGTTTGAGGGTTGCCGTGCAGCGGGTATATAAATGGGCAAGACGGTTCAGCTGCAGCACCCGGAGCTTTTCCTCCATTTCGACGGAGCTTGAGACCGGCTGCAGCTCCCTGTAGATGGTATCCTTGACGAATCCGTGTTCCCTGATATCCTTTTCAGAGTTGAGCAGCATTTCCGATGCAAGGTCATCGCTGCCCTTGATACTCTCTTTCATGCAGGTTCCTGCAAGGGCCTCGGTAAGAATTACCGGCCCGTTCCTGCGGTAGAGGCGCTCCGGGGTGAAGCTTATGAATGCCCGGTTTTTTTCGGGTTCGAAATAGAACCGGTAGGTCGAGTTTTTCGGATAGGGATAGTGGAGCAGATACAGCATCGGAGAAAAACCGGTGCTGAACTCGAGAAAGGTCCTGCGGGCAAGCATGATCTTCTCCATTGCGCCCGACTCAAACAGCTCAAGAGCCTGTCTGCAACAATCGGTCCATAGCTCCCTGTCGGGGATGCAGGTGATCTGCATCATTTCCGGGAGCTGATCATCCTCGCTGTTTTCGGCTGTATCCAGATGGTCGAGTGTGTCGAGCAGTTGTGCCCGCTTATCGGCAATGTCCTCTCCGTTTTCAATCCTGAGATGGCAGGTCAGCTGAAAAACGTTCTCTTCCAAAGTGAGCTGAACCAGCGGAAGCACGAAACAGAAGGAGGGGAATCCCTCCCACGTGCCGTCCTGTTTTTCCTGGTTGTTGAACCGGAAGCCTCCCAGATAACGGGCGGAACGGGTCGAAGGGTCCTTTGCCGCAAGGGTGCTGACGAGACGTTCGAAGCTTTCCCTGTTCGGTCCCGGTTCGTCGAGTTCGATGCGGTCGGCGCATCCGATGCCGGCAATGGTGAAATTTCTTTCCCGGTTCATCCAGAATACTCTGGGAAACAGATTCTGCCTGGCAAGCCATCGAAGCGGATCGGCGGCCATAAGAGGCTGACTGAACGTATAAAGGCCTGGCTCAGGTCTTGCGATGGACTCGGTGCAGTTGTATATGGCCTTCCGGAGCGTGGCGACAGCCTGGTCTATCTGCAGGGTTTCTTGATCGGGTATGATAATGTTCTGCTGTTCACACATAAGCATTTATTGCCATTATGATACACACTGTAAGACGCTCTTGCGGGTCTTTCTGAAAAACAGGAGACATAATGCTTTTCGGGCGATCCTGTCCGTCATGATTTACTCCAGGGCCTTAAGAAGAGGCTCTCCTTATGAAAAGCCTAACGCCCGGAGGACCCAGCCCTGTTGAAATGGTTTTTCAGAGAGACGGCAAGATAATTGTTTTTATTTACAAGCAACTTATAAATTTCTTCGGCTTCAGCCCCTTTTCCGGTGCGGGCGTAGCAGACTCCCAGATTGTAGTAGGCAAGGTCGAACGATGCACTGTTGGCAATGGCCCGCTGGTATGCGGCAATGGCTTTGTCGTACTCCTGCAGCTGCAGAAAGACATTGCCGAGATCATAATTTCTCAGGGAGTCGTCCGGGGAAAGGGCATGATATTTCGTGAAGTAGACAAGCGCATCGCGGTAGTTCCCCTGATTGAAACTGGCGGCTCCCAGTGCCTGGAGACCTTCCTCAAGTCCGGGATCGATGGAGAGCGCCTCCCGGTAAGCGTCTTCCGCCTTCCGGTACTGTTCATTGCGGGCGTAGGCATTGCCGAGGCGGAGCCAGGCGCTGGCGTCTCCGGAATTTTTCCAGGCCTCCTGCTGAAGATCGTTTATTTCCTTCGAAGCCTGTCCGGAGCATGAAGACGCGATACCGAGACCTGCCAGCAGGAGCAGGCCGAAAAGAGGTTTTACGGCTCTCCTGAAATGTTTTAGCATATGAATCATAAGAAAATTAATATAATTACTACAGGAGTCATCTGCCAATCCCTCCTACAACGGCAGTTGGCACTCAATCAGTTCATATATAAATAATTGCGGGGTTCGGTCATGAAAAAAGAATTCAGGGTTTCCGGGATGCGCTGCTCCAGATGTGAAATACTTGTAAAAGAGGCGCTGGAGGAGCTCGAAGGGGTCGATGCAGTCACGGTTTCATTTGCCGACGGCGTCGTTGCCGTAGAGTATGACCCGTCAATGGTCAGTACCGTCGCGATGAGTGCGGTTATCGGGGAGCAGGGATTCAAGGTGCTGGCATAACACGTTTCACGGATTACCATGGCATATGAAAAATCAGGACGGCTCGCAGTGCTTATCGACGCCGATAACACCCAGCCGTCGATAATCGAAGGCATTCTTTCCGAAATTGCGCAGTACGGTACGGCAAGTGTCCGGAGGATATACGGAGACTGGACATCTACAGCCCTGAAAAGCTGGAAGGCGCTTCTGCTCCAGCACTCGATACAGCCGATACAGCAGTTCGGTTATACAAAAGGCAAAAATGCAACAGACAGCGCCATGATCATCGATGCCATGGATCTGCTCTACACCGGTAAATTCGACGGGTTCTGCATTGTTTCCAGCGACAGCGATTTTACGAAGCTGGCATCGAGGCTGAGGGAGTCGGGTCTTACCGTTTACGGCTTCGGCGAAAAAAAGACGCCGTCGCCTTTTGTTTCGGCATGCGATAAGTTCATCTACACCGAACTTCTCCGGGCAAAGATCAACGAAAACGAGGTTA
Organism: Chlorobiaceae bacterium; assembly: GCA_013334435.1. Classification (GTDB taxonomy): domain Bacteria; phylum Bacteroidota; class Chlorobiia; order Chlorobiales; family Chlorobiaceae; genus Chlorobium. Next base: position 12,681 of record JAAXXP010000029.1, read on the forward strand.
TCGTCAAAAAGACCGCCACAGAGCTGAAAATGGACAGCCAGCTGGTCAGGTTGCTGAGAAATGCCGTTGAATCCTCTTCCGATGAAAGCGGATGGGCTCATCTTGCTACACTGGGCGCAACCATTGCCAAACAGCTTCCCGAGTTCGATCCCCGGAATTACGGTTATGGCAAGCTTGGTGAGCTGATCAGGGCCACCTCGCTTTTCGAAGTCAATGAACGGCTTATTGGAGAAGGGCCTTCAAAAGCTATTTATGTCAGGGATAAACGTAAAAAGAACGAGTCATGAAACGCATTCGGAATGGACGGCTTTCCGGAAGGAGCATGAACATCCTGAAGCTTCTTTCCCTTCTTGTCTTTTTCTGTGCAACAGGTCAGCTTTTTGCAGCCGATATCCCGGGTTCGAAAGACAGCCCGCTTCTGAAGCGGTTCGCCGGATCGGAAATCATCGGCTATCAGACGAAGAGTTTCGATGAATATGAGTTGCAGACCTCGACCTTCATGCGTTACAACCTGGAATCGAAAAGAAGGGAGTTCGCCAGACCTCCCCTGAAGCCTGAAGGCCGGCTTACGAGGATATGGTATGAGGCTGCGGGCGATACCGGTTCGCTCGAAGTGTACCGGAATTATCTCAACGAGCTGCGCTCGAAGGGCTTCGTCATTCTCTACGACTCCCGAAAAGATCCTGCAGCCACGAAATGGACCAACTATCTTGCTCCGTTTGGAGGCGTTGATCTTGCGACCAGCCGAAGCAACTATGTATTCTATGCAGCCGAGAAAAACGGCATCTGTGTTGCAAGTGCAAAAATGAAACGTCCCGAGGGGGATGTCTATGTCTATCTGACGGTTGTCGAGTGGGGGAAGGACGACCGGGTTTACAAGGCGCGGCGCGGCGCTTATGCGGCACTCGATATCATCGAGACCCGGCCCATGCAGCAGAAGATGGTAACGGTCACTGCCGACGAAATGTCCCAGGCTATCGCCTCGACCGGCCGGGTATCGCTGTACGGGATCTATTTCGACACCAACCGATCGGAGATCAAGCCGGCTTCGAAACCGGCACTCGGCGAGATAGCCAAACTGATGAAAAAACAGCCGGCCCTCAAGCTGCATGTCGTAGGCCATACCGACAATATCGGCGGTTATGCATTCAATATTGCGCTCTCGAAACGCCGTGCCGATGCGGTGGTCGGTGTTCTGCAGAAGGAGTACGGAATCGCCGCAGGGCGTCTGACGGCAAACGGCGTTGCCTATCTTGCTCCTGTCGCTCCGAACACGACCGAAGCAGGAAGGGCGAAAAACCGTCGTGTCGAGCTGGTGCCGGGATAATGGCCGTCGGGGTTCAATGCGAATCGCCAAGTTGCGGAAATGAAAAAAGCCCTGGAATACAGGGCTTTTTTTGCGGAGCTGACGGGGCTCGAACCCGCGACCTCCTGCGTGACAGGCAGGCGCTCTAACCAAACTGAGCTACAGCTCCTTGTTGAGAGTTGTAAAGGTAGATAACGAAAGGGTTTTATCCAAAAAGTTTTTTCCTTTTTTTCTTTTTATAATTAACCGCCTTAAGAGCCCTGCCGTCATGAACCGTGCAGGAGTTTCTGCTGTATTTTTCGTGGTGATCCCGTTTGCCGTTTTTCGGTTTCTTTTAATGATTGTTAATCAGGGACGTGCATATATAATCCACGAGTTTTGTAAATTCATATCGCAATGTTTTACGGCATTTCCGGATAATCTTATGTCGTTCTCTGTGTGTGTTTCCACCGGGATCTTCTTCAATTCTTAACCCACATCAGTCATGACGGTTACAGCCCCAAGGAATTCTCTGACAATTGTAGATAACCGGACAGGAAAATCTTACGAGGTTCCAATCGAGTACGGTTCCATCAATACCATGGAACTGCGTAAAGCAAAGGTTTCCGAAGAGGATTTCGGTTTGCTGGGCTACGATCCGGGTTATCTGAACACGGCCTCATGCAAAAGCAGGATTACCTATATTGACGGTGACAAAGGTATTCTCCGCTATCGAGGCTATCCCATCGAGCAGCTTGCCGAGAAAAGCACCTTTCTTGAAACGGCGTACCTTCTGATCAAGGGCGAGCTTCCGGACAAGGAGCGTCTTGCCGTCTGGACCTACAATATCCGTCACAACACCATGACTCACGCCAACATGACGAAGTTCATGGACGGATTCCGTTACGACGCCCACCCGATGGGTATTCTTGTCGGAACGATCGGTGCGCTTTCAACATTTTATCCCGATGCGAAGGATATTTCGAACGAGGAGTCGAGGAAGCTGCAAGTCCGTCGCATGATCGGCAAAATCCCCACGCTTGCTGCGATGAGTTTTCGCCACAGCATGGGTTTCCCTTACGTCTTGCCTGACGATGATCTCAGCTACAGCGGCAATTTCCTTTCCATGATGTTCAAGATGACCGAGCTGCACTACAAGCCCAATCCGGTGCTTGAAAAGGCTCTCGACGTTCTGTTTATCCTGCATGCGGATCATGAACAGAACTGTTCGGCCAGCGCAGTCCGCGCTGTGGGAAGTTCCGGTGTCGATCCTTTTTCCGCTATCGCGGCCGGTTGCGCGGCGCTTTACGGGCCGCTTCATGGCGGGGCCAACGAAGCGGTCATTCAAATGCTCATCAAAATCGGATCGCTTGACAAGGTTCCCGAGTTCATTAAGTCCGTCAAGGCCGGGGAAGGCCGTTTGATGGGTTTCGGGCACAGGGTTTACAAGAACTACGATCCCAGGGCGAAAATCATCAAGGACATCGCTTTCCAGGTTTTTGAGGAAACCGGTCGCAATCCCATGCTCGATATCGCGCTCGAGCTTGAGCGAATCGCTCTTGAGGATGATTATTTCGTCAGCCGCAAGCTCTATCCCAACGTCGATTTTTATTCCGGTCTGATTTATCAGGCAATGGGTTTCCCCCTCGACATGTTCCCCGTTCTCTTCGCTATCGGCAGGGTTCCCGGCTGGCTGTCACAGTGGATCGAACAGGTCAAGGACGGCGAGCAGAAAATATCCAGGCCTCGTCAGATATATCTCGGCCAGGAGAAAAGAGACTATATTCCCATGGAACAGAGACCGAAAAACCGGCTGGACGAGGAGAAATTCGGAATCTGCAGGCTGTAGACCTTTTAATTACCAAACGCATGATCAATGTCTGTCACCAGAGATGATGTCGCTTATATCGCCGGTCTTGCCCGCTTGCGTTTCAGCGACGACGAAATGGCTACCATGACCACGGAGCTCAACAGTATTCTGCACTACGTGGAAAAGCTCAACGAAATCGATACGGATGGTGTCGAACCGCTCAGCAGCATCCACGACCAGGCAAATGTGCTCAGGGATGATGCCGAAGGCGACACCGTTTCCACCGAGCTTGCACTGCAGAATGCTCCTGACCGGCAGGATCGTTTTTTCAAGGTTCCGAAAGTGCTCGGGTAGCGTTTCGGGACGTGGAACTTTCAGAGAAGGACGGTGGAGTGCTTTTTCAGGTGAAGGCTCAGCCCCGCTCGTCGAAAAGCCGGATTTGCGGGGAGTATGGCGGGCGCCTGAAAGTCACCCTGAAGGCGCCTCCGGTCGATGATGCCGCTAACCGTGAGTGCTGTGCGCTGTTTGCGAAGCTTTTCGGCGTGGCTCCTTCCCGTCTCAGCATTGTCGCCGGCATGAGCTCCCGCAACAAAACCGTCCGTGTGGAGGGCATTTCTTTTGAAGAGGTCGCCCGGATTCTTCTGCGGGAGGGAGCTGCAACGTGAGAGCGGTTGTACAGCGAGTGCTTTCAGCTTCGGTCACTGCCGCCAGCCGGAATCCGTCGGAAATCGCCGGCGGTCTTCTGGTGCTGCTCGGCGTGGCTCCCGGCGACACTCTTGCCGAGGCTGAATGGATGAGCAGGAAACTTGTGCATCTGAGGATTTTTGATGACGATACAGGAAGGATGAACCGCTCGGTGCATGATACCGGGGGAGAGATGCTTCTGGTATCGCAGTTTACCCTTTACGGAGACGCGAGCAGGGGGAACCGTCCGGGTTTTTCAGGCTCCGCTGACTTCGAAACAGCCCGCCCGCTCTATGAGTCGGTTGTCCGCCTGACCGGGCAGGAGCTTGGCCGGCCGGTCAGGACCGGATGGTACGGCGAATCCATGCAGGTGGCTCTTGTCAACAATGGTCCGGTAACCCTTATTCTCGATACCCCTCGACGCCCATGAACGCTGTTATCCTGATTCCGGCAAGGCTTGATTCAAGCAGGTTGCCGAAGAAAATGCTTGCCGATCTTGAGGGCGAACCGCTGATTGTGCGTACCTGGCGGCAGGCTCTTCAGTCGAAATATGCCGACAGGGTCGTTGTTGCTACCGACAGCAGGGAAATTGCCGGAGCGCTGGAGGCTTATGGCGCCGAAGTGGTGATGACCTCTCCGGAGGCGCGTTGCGGCACCGAGCGGATTGCCGAAGCGGCCAGGAGCATCGATGCCGAAGTGTTTCTGAACCTCCAGGGAGATGAGCCGCTCATCGATCCCGGCAATATCGATCGTTGCCTGGAGCCGTTTCTCGGCCTCGATCCTCCCGATTGTTCCACACTGGTTTTTCCGATGCTTTCGGACGATTGCCAGCAGATTGAAGACCCCAACGTTGTCAAGGTCGTTCTGGACCGGTACGGCAACGCGCTTTATTTTTCGAGGAGCCCGGTGCCCTTTCAGCGGGAGGTGTATGCCGCAACCCAGTTTTACCGCCACATAGGGCTCTATGCGTTCAGTGCCGACGTTCTGCAGCGTTACGCAGCCCTTCCTCCCTCCATGCTTGAACTGGCCGAATCGCTTGAACAGCTCAGGCTTCTTGAAAACGGGTTCAGGATACGGTGCGTTACCACTACCGTCGATCATCCCGGAGTCAATACCCGGGAGGATCTCGAACTGGTGCGCCGGATGCTCAGGGCATCGCTTTCCCGCTGACCGTTGCCGTTACACTGCCGTCGTGGAAGAGGATTTCCGCCCTGTCGGAGCATGCAAGCTCGCATGATCCGGTAATGAAGCGGCCATCTTTTTTCACCAGTGCATACCCCCGTTCAAGCGTTTTGCGGTAGTCGAGCAATGCCAGATGCTGATTCGCTCCCGCGAACTCCACCGCTTTCTGCAGCCATTTTCTTCTGATGGATTGGGCAAACTGTTCGGGAATGTTTTCCAGTTTTTCCGAAAGCTGCTGCAGCTGTATCAGGGGGCGGTTGAATGCGTAACTCTGCCGCAGCGAGTCGATTTCCATTTCTGCACCGTCCAGTTTGGCCTGCATGAGGGTGTTTTGACGTGCTTGGAGATTGTCGATGGTTTTCAGGAGATCCATTCTGTCGGGGACGGCAAGCTCGGCGGCCATCGAGGGAGTTCCCGCCCGGAGATCGGCAACCATGTCGGCTATGGTGAGATCGGTTTCATGGCCAACGGCGCTGATGACGGGTATCGATGAACGGTAGATCGCTTCGGCGACCCTTTCTTCGTTGAACGCCTGGAGATCCTCCATGGAACCGCCGCCGCGGGCAACGATCAGCACATCCGTTCGGTGCCGGGGGTTCGGCGGATTGTTGAAATAGTCGATTCCCCGCTCTACATCCCGTGCGGCATCGGCGCCCTGCACCTTGACAGGGTAGAGCAGAATTCGTGCTGCGGGAAAACGGCGTTCGATCACCTTGCCCATATCCTCGATTACCGCGCCGGTCGGGGAGGTGATGATTCCGATGGATTCCGGTACCCGGGGCAGCTTTTTTTTTCTTTCCGGATTGAAATAGCCGGCTTTTGCGAGTTTCTGAAGCAGAAGGGCAAAGGCCTGTTGCAGCAGTCCCTGTCCCGCCGCATGGACGGCGGTGCAGATGAGCTGATATCGTCCGGAGGGGGGATAAACCTCCAGGCGTCCTTCGGCGATCACCTCCATGCCGTCCTTCAGTTCGGTGCCGATCCGGTTTCCGGTATTCTTCCAGATCACCGCAGCGATCTGAGCCTGCTCATCCTTGAGGGTCATGTAGCTGTGCCCTGAACTGTGCCGCTTGTAATTGGAGATTTCACCTCTGACCCTGACCAGCGGGAAAAGGCTTTCAAGCTCGTTTTTGATCTGCATGGTCAGTTCACTGACCGAAAGTGAGGCCTGGCTCATCAGGATGATGCGGATAATGTTGGAAAAGCAGCTTCATCATAGATAACAAAAACCGTGGAAAAACGGGCCTCTTCTCCTGTTCTTCCGATTCCGCACACTGATGGCGGGGTATGATTTGCAGGGGATATAGTATATTAAAACCCAAAAGCTATCGAGGGGCAACGGCCTGACCATGCAATTATGACACTCCGTACCAGAAACGATATTTCCCTGCCTGACGGCGCAGAACGTGATGCTTCGGCAGAGCGCTATCTTCCGGCGCTTTCAGGTGCAATGTGTGCGGAACTGCTCGAAAACCGTTCGGTTCCGGTTTCCGGTCTTGGCATGTTCACCATCAGGCACCTTCCGGCTGAACGGCGTCCCGGAAAAGAGGGAATGCAGTATCATCCTCCCGAAAATCGGGTTGTTTTCGAAAAACGCGATGTGGCAGTGGCGGATTTCGTGAAGATGATCTCGATGCGCATGCATCTCGAACGTTCCGAGTGCGGACTCCTTGCATCCGTTTTCCCCCTGTTTTTTAAAAACAGGATGAGGGAACAGGGATCGGTTGTTTTTCCCGGTTTCGGTACGCTGTTTTCAGAAAAGGGACGCTTGGGGTTTGAGACCGACGCGCTGCTTCAGGAGCTTATAAACAGTGAATACCGAAACCTGGGAGCGATATCCCTCTCTTCACCGCCCGCTCCGGAGCCGCTCAGGCGGAAGCGGCGGCTTCCGGTTATGGTGGCCGCAGGTATCGTTCTGGCGGCAATCGCGTCGCTCTTTGTTTTTTTATGGCAGAATCAGGGAGCGCTTCCGGTCGCAGCCGATCGTCCCGTCACATCCTTGTCCGGAGCGGACAAGGATGTGACGACGGCGGGCGGGGATGCGAAGAGTGGCACCCTGGTATCGGCGCGGGATGGAGCGCTTCTGGAAGTGGGAGAGTATGCGGTGGTTCTGGCAACGTTTCAGCGGAAACAGTCCGCCCTGCAGGAACGTCGCCGGATAATGGTTCCCGGGGCTGTGATTTTCATATGGCCGGTTACCGGAGGCGGAAAGCAATATTACCGGCTTGCCGCAGGAAGATTCAGAAGTTCCGGAGCAGCCGCCGCATGGATGGATTCCACCGGTCTCGGACGGGACGGCAAAGCGTATATACAACAAGCAAAGAGGAGGGTAGTACCGCATGGAGAAGAAGGGTTGTAACAATCTGCATCCCCAGTCGATGTGTCCTGCATTTGGAGGTTTGCGGGTACTGATGAGAATCGACGGCGTTCAGGTCTGTCTTGTAGCCGATCAGGGCTGCGCTTACGGGCTGACTTTCGTTTCACATTTCTATGCGGCCCGCAAGTCGGTAGTGACGCCTGAACTGATGAACGTGCAGATTTCCGGCGGCACCATGATCGACGATCTTCGGCGCACCATCGCCGAAATCGCTCTGGACCCGGCCGTGAAATTCATTCCCGTTGTCAGTACCTGCGTTGCCGAAACGGCAGGTATAGCAGAAGAGCTGCTGCCTGCAAAAGCCGGTAATGCCGAAGTGCTTCTGGTGCGTCTGCCGGCATTTCAGCTGCGTACACACCCGGAAGCGAAGGATGTTACCGT
>JAAXXP010000116.1 GCA_013334435.1 Chlorobiaceae bacterium
CTCCTGTCCCCGCTGCCGGGCGCCCGGCCGCATGAATTCAGCAGCAGCATAAGTGCAGCAAGAAGGGCTGAAAACGCAAATTCCCTTCCGTGGCGCATCCGGATGTGGTCAGCTTTCATCATCTGTCATCTTTTCCTTGTCGATTATCGTTCTGATCCTTTCGGTCAGGGCTTCAGCCGCAACGTAGTTGGAATAGTGCTTGAGCAGGAAGTTCAGGGCGACCACCTCGATGATCACGGCAATGTTCTTGCCGGGGAAAATCGGCAGCTGTACCAGAGGGACATCGACGCCGAGAATTTTTATGGCCTTCATATCCAGACCGAGACGTTCATAATCGGATTCCCGGTTCCATTCGAGCAGTTCGACGACAACCTGCACGTCCTTGATGTCGCGGATTGCCCTGATGCCGAAATTCGCCTTGACATCCACCACTCCAAGGCCGCGGATCTCCATGAAATGATCGATAATGTCGTTCCGCCTCGCGTTGAGGATCAGCGACTCCCCCTTGCGACGGATTACCACGACATCGTCCGCCACAAGGCCGTGACCGCGCTCTATGAGATCGAGAGCGATTTCCGACTTGCCCAGTCCGCTCTTGCCGGTCAGAAGCACCCCGACGCCGCAGACATCGACCATGGAACCGTGGTACTGCTGATGCAGGGAAAACTGGTCGTCAAGAAAATCGGTAATCAGGTACATGGCCTTGGTCGAGGAGTGGCGGGTGGCATAAACCGGCACTCCGGCCTCCGTAGCCATATCGAGCAGTTCGGGATTGAGTTTGTTGGTGCTGGTAAGGATAATGCAGGGCACCTTGAAGCGCACGAGATGCTCAAAAGCTTTCCTGCGGCCGTCTTCATCGAAACTGTTGAGAAAACGGGTCTCTGTATTGCCGAGAATCTGAACCCGCCGGTAGGTAAACAGATTGGTAAAGCCGGCAAGCGCAAGACCGGGACGGTGCAGTTCCCGCTCGGTGACCCTGCGTTTCTGTTCGTCAACCCTGTTCAGCCGACGCAGCTTGATATCGTGATTCCTGCCGATGTTCTCAAAAAAATAGGCGACCGTTATCGATCGCTTTTTCATCCCCTTCTGGTCGAGATTCATGGCACAAGAGTAAGTGTGGTGATAAAGGAAGTGCCAGGGAAGCCGGCGGAAAGGCTCCGCCGGCTTCCCTGGCAACCGGTTACGGAGCCATTTTTTCCTTGTGTTTCTGGAGCTGGCGTGAAAGCGACTCGACACAGCTGTCCACAGCCGGTTCATAGGCCGCAGCAGCCTCTCTGGCCACCAGCACATGCTGGGGAACATGCAGGGTTATTTCGGCAAGCTTGTTCTTTTCCACATCGTTTTTCTGATGGTCGAGAATAATATGACAGGAGATGATACCCGGAAACACCCTCGGAAGCGACTGTACGGCATTGCGGGCATACTCCTCGACGCTGCTGTGATTATTGGAATGGCGCAGGGTAACCTGTACGTTCATGGTTTCGATATCGACAGATTTAGTCATGGAAACCTCCAGTGATAAATGGTGAACATAGTGAAGGAACAAAACCCCCTTCGTTAAAGTCAGAGGGGGCTAAAGCGGTCAAGCTTTAGGATGGGCCTTCCGGTAGACCTCCCTCAGCCTGTTGAAGGTGACGTGGGTATAGATTTCCGTTGTCGACAGACTGCTGTGGCCGAGCATTTCACTCACGCTTTTCAGATCGGCCCCACTGTTGAGCATATGGGTGGCAAAACTGTGTCGAAGAATATGAGGATTTCTCTCTTTCTGTTCAGTAACCGGAGTCAGATACTTTTTTGTAATCCTTTGGACAAGCATGGGATAAATCTTTTTGCCTTTCTTCGTTACGAACACATGCTTCAAGGCCCCGGCATCGCCCTTACTGAATATTCTAAAGAAGTTTCGCCGGACTTCAAAATATTTTTTCAGCGCCTCCGCGGCACAGGAGCCAAGGGGCACGATCCTCTGCTTGCTCCCTTTTCCCGTTATTTTCACCGAACCGCTCTCAAAACTGACATCCTGCAATTCAAGGCCGATGATCTCCGATATCCTGAGCCCGCAGCTGTAGAGAACCTCGAGCAGGGAGCGGTCGCGTTCCAGAACGAACGAGGTCTCGAGTTCCTGCGCGCTCCCGGAGGAAAGCGCGGAGTGGGGGATAATTTCGAAAAGCTGTTCGGTCTGCTGTTCGGTGAGAAAACCGGGCACATTTCTCGGGTACTTCGGGGTAGAGACATAGGAAAGAACCGAGCTGCCGATCACTCCGGTATGCAGCAGATAACGGTAAAAACTTTTAAGCGAGGCAAGTTTTCTGGCAATGGACTTCGGCTGCAGACCTTTTTTCAGGAGCGACCCCATGTAGAGGCGTATATCGACAACCGAAACATCGGCGGGCGCGAAATTCCGCATATCGGCGATATCGAGATGCCCGGCAATAAACCGCGAAAACTGGTCGAGATCGTGACGGTATGCCGTCAGGGTGTGCGAAGAGACGTTTTTTTCGTGCTTCAGGTAATCGAGAAATCTCCCGATCTCGGGATAGCATTCGCTTCGGGCGCCTTGAGGCTGATGTTCCGGCGGCTGATGCGTCATATGGTCATATCCTGATATCCACGGCAATAAGTCCAGACTCCCCTTTCAGGTAATATAACCCTCTTCCATGCAGAAGAAAACTGTTCAAGGCGGGACGGGCGCGCTTTTCAGACATGACATCATCATAAAGAAGCCGCCCGTCGCGCCAGATGCGGATAACGCTCCGCCATCCGCCGGACATCGGATCGTGAACATGATCGGCAGCGGCAACCAGATTCCCTGCGGCAATGCACTCGCACCGTTCCGGGCCGGCGATGCCGATACCCTTAAGCACTGCATGCAGGGGACTCCCCAACGCGGCAAACTCCGGCAGCACGATCTCCTGTCGCCACTCCTCCGGAACAACCCTTTCCCTCAGGGCATTGATCTCAGGGCTCCCGGCCTCCGGACGCCGGAGTTCACCCCCGGTGAGCGGATCGATAATCAGATAGCGCCGTTCCGGAAACCCCGCAAAAACTGAAGGGATATAGACAAGCAGCCCGTCAGGGAGAACCCCGCAGTAAACGACAGTAGCAAGCGACCAGACCACCCCTCCGGTTTCCGGATCGACGGCCCACAGACCGAGATGCTCAGGGCTGTTCTCCTGATAGGCGTGCAGGTAGACGAGATTTCCGGAAACCGTCTCGATCCCGGTAAACCAGCCCTCGCCCGCAGGTAGCGTCCCGTCGGGAAGCAGCAGCACATAGTCGTCGAGTACAACCCTGCCCGAGTGCTCTTCGATGGCAAAAAAAAGTGAACGGCGCGTCTCCGGGCACCGTTTCTGGCCGACGAGCAGCCCGTTGCAGGTAAACGAGAGCCGCCAGATCAGGGCGTCGCTGCCTCCATGATAGAGCCATCTCCGGCTTACCGGTTCATCGCTCTTCATGCCTCTCCCCTTTTCAGTCTGTAGATATTGACCGTAACGGGCTGTTTGCCGCCACCATAGTCGGAGGTATGCGCGGTGATGGAATAACCGTTTTCACCGGCAAGTTCGAGAAACTGTCCGGCAAGCCGGCGGCGCGGATCGGCAATGAAAGCCGAACCTCCCGGTTTCAGCAGCTTGTCGATGGCCATGACTATCGGAAGCAGGTTTACCCGTTCGTAGAGCACATCGGCGGCAAAAAGCATATCGAACCGCTCTGTGCACTGCACGTCCCTCCAGTCAAGGCGGGCGGTTTCGAGCGGTACGCCGTTGCGTCGGGCATTGTAACGGATAAAGCGAAGCGCTTCGGGCGAGTAATCGGTCGCAAGCACTGCGGCGCCATGAGCTGCAGCCGTAACCGAAACCACGCCGACGCCGGCGCCGATCTCCACCACGCGTTTCCCGTCCACCGGAAGCTCCCCGGCAATGAACGAGGAGAGTATTATCGCCGAGGGCCATATTTCAGCCCAGTACGGCATCTGCTCATCTTTCACGAACTCCTCGGGGGAAATCCTGTCGAGAAGCGCATAACTGTCGAGAACGCTCAGAAAGCTGAATGAGCGGCCGCCGATCATGCAGGGCGTTTCCGACAGATCATACTCTCCGGCAAGTTCAAGATAGAGCTGTTCAAGATCGGGCCTGCACGTTCCCTGCTTCATGGTCATATTGTCTTAAATGCGTTGATTGCCGTTCCTGTCGATCCTGTTCCGAAAAAAGAAAAACCCGGCAGGAATTTACTGAAAATCATGCCGGATTTCTATTTTGCAGGAAAACATGACGCTTCAACACCTTAAACCGCAGAGAAAACCTTATGAGAAGAGAGCTTCTTGAAGTCTTCGACAATACCTTCCCCGAACGGGATTACTCGATCGAGATTGTCAACCCCGAATTCACATCGGTCTGCCCGAAAACCGGCCTCCCGGATTTCGGCACCATTACCGTCACCTACATTCCCGACAAGGTCTGTATCGAACTGAAGTCGCTCAAATATTATTTTCTCGACTTCCGCAACGCAGGCATTTTTTATGAAAACGTCACCAACACCATTCTCGACGATCTCGT
>JAAXXP010000030.1 GCA_013334435.1 Chlorobiaceae bacterium
CGAAAAAACCTACCGCGTCAAAGGCATGCATTGCGCAAGCTGTGCAGCAATTATCACCAAAAAGCTCTCCCGGACGGAAGGCATAGAGAAGGTCGAGGTCAACCTTGCCACCGAACAGGCTAAAGTCTCGTTCGGGGAACACGATCTCTCCGACAGCGAAATCAACGCTATCGTCGGCAAATTCGGCTATGAGCTCTCTTCGGAAGAGAGCGAAAAAAGTGGCGCCGGAGCCCCTTCATCCCGAATGAAGGGGGCGGGTGCCGGCAAAGCGGCGTTCAGCGAAAAACAGGAGCAGCTGCATAAGCAACGGCGCATGGTAAGCATCTCGCTTCCCGTTGCGACGGTGGTGTTTGTATTCATGCTGTGGGATATCGCTTCGGCGGCATTGCCCAGCATACCGCACATGCCGCTTTCCATGGAGGTGTTCAACGGCATCACCATGATTCTGGCCGCTATCTTCATCTTCAGGATCGGCAAACCCTTTCTCGACGGCATTCTGCTCTTCATACGCCACAAGGCGGCCAACATGGATACGCTGATCGGAATCGGAACCCTCTCGGCATTTTCGTACAGCTCGCTTATAACCATATTCCCCTCGTTCAGGGATCTGCTTGGCCTCCCCGATCACACCTACTTCGATGTGGCGATTGTGGTTATCGGTTTTGTGCACCTCGGCAAGTATCTCGAAGCCCGATCGAGACTGAAAACCGGGGAGGCGATCGGCAAACTCATCGGGCTGCAGGCAAAATCGGCACTGCTCGTCCGCAAGGGTGAGGAGATCGAGATTCCGGTAGAAGAGGTAAAAAAAGGCAATCTGCTTCTGGTCAAGCCGGGAGCGGTCATCCCTGTTGACGGCATTATTGCCAGAGGAAATTCATCGATCGACGAATCGATGGTGACAGGCGAACCCCTGCCGGTCGACCGGAAAGAGGGAGATCCGGTTATAGGCGGCACCATCAACCGCCAGGGGGCGTTCAGTTTTACCGCCATGAAGGTAGGCAGCGACACCCTGCTTGCCCGGATCATTTCGATGGTGGAGGAGGCCCAGGGGTCAAAAGCCCCGATCCAGAACATCGCCGACCGGATCGCATCCGTTTTCGTCCCTGTTGTACTTGTTATCGCCGCACTTACCCTGATTGCATGGCTTACCCTCGGAACGGCATTCCTCGGCTTCCCGGCAGCGCTCACTTACGCGATCATGAGCTTCGTCGGCGTACTGGTGATCGCCTGCCCATGCGCGCTCGGACTCGCAACCCCAACGGCCATCATTGTCGGAATCGGCAAAGGAGCGGAATACGGCATGCTTATCCGCAACGCGGAAAGCCTTGAACGGCTCAGTTCGGTAGATACCGTCGTCTTCGATAAAACCGGAACCATAACCAGAGGTCTTCCGGAAGTAACCGACAAAGGGTCTCTCGACGGCAGCACCACCCCAGCGGAGATCCTGCAGATTGCTGCGGCCGTCGAACGCTATTCGGAACACCCGCTTGCAGGAGCGATTGTCAACGCGGCAAAAGCCGGCGAAGCGGCGCTTCCCGAAATAACGGCGTTCGAAGCCATGGAAGGCATCGGCGTCAGGGGAACAATCGGGGAACTTCACGTAACGGTCAGAAAACCCGAAGAGGAGGAATCCGGCCTGCCGGCAGTTCAGGCTCTCCTCCGGCAGGGAAAAACCGTTATCGTGGTTGAAAAAGGAAACACGGCCGCAGGCTTCATCGCCCTTTCCGATACCATCAAGAGCGGGGCAAAAGAGGCGGTCGACGAACTCCGGAAAAAAGGGATACGCGTTATCATGCTGACCGGCGACAACCCTTCGGCCGCAGGCTATATCGCATCACAGGCAGGCATCGACGAGGTGATTGCCGGAGTGCTGCCCGGCGAAAAAGCAGAGAAAATAGCGGCGCTCCAGAAAGAGGGTCGGACCGTAGCCATGGCTGGCGACGGCATCAACGATGCTCCGGCGCTTGCAAGGGCGGACGTCGGCATCGCCATGGCCACCGGAACCGATATCGCCATGGAATCTGCAGGTATAACTCTCCTGAAGGGAGACATTCGAAAAATATCACAGGCCATAACGCTCTCGAAGGCAACCATGAGGGTTATCCGTCAGAACCTGTTCTGGGCGTTCATCTACAACATCATCGGAATTCCGCTTGCGGCCGGAGTCTTCTACCCTCTTTTCGGGATTGTTCTCAATCCGGTCTTTTCCGGAATAGCCATGGCGGGAAGCAGCGTATCGGTGGTCAGCAACTCGCTGCGCCTGAAAGCGAAAAAGCTCCGGTAAACAGATTTCACTCCTGCCGGAAACATAAAAAAGGCGGCTACGAAACTTGCCGTAACCGCCTTTCTGTCGGGGTGGCGGGACTCGAACCCACGACCTCTGCGTCCCGAACGCAGCACTCTACCATCTGAGCCACACCCCGAAAAAACTTTTCATCCAGTGCCCTTGGACAGATTCGAACTGCCGACCTTTAGTTCCGGAAACTACTGCTCTATCCACTGAGCTACAAGGGCTTGCCTGATCAATCCTGTCGATTGCTTCTGGACTTGCAAGATACGCAATAGAACATTTTAAAGGAACAATTATTTTCTTTTTTTACCGAAAAATGGCCCATCACTCCATCTCCCCGGCCCTGAGGATACCGTCGACGGCAAGATTTGCGCTCATGACCGCGCCTCCCATCGAATCGTAATACAACTGACGGGAAAAACCGCCGGCCAGAAACAGGTTGCGCACCGGGGTACGCTGTGTGGGCCGATACTGCTCCATGTTGGGCAGGGGCGCATAGACCGAGTGCGGTATCTTTACAAGCGTCGATTTCAGAACTTTCGCCCCTCGTGTTTCCGCCGGGTAGCAGGCTCTGACGCTGAGGTCAACCTGACGGATAATTTCTTCTCTGGAGAGCTTTATCAGTTCGCGGGCGGGGGCCACACAGAATTCGAAACGTGTTTTTCCGCTGAACGGTTCTCCCCGGAGCGTCCGGTACTCGGGTGTCGTGCGTGCAAGGTTGGCGTAAACCGGTATGATGCCGTCCGGGCTGAACAGGACGTTGTCGTCCGAAGCTATTTCGCGGTCGTACCACAGCTGCACGGAGATGACCGGCACGCCTTCGAGATTTGAAAGACCGCCGAAAAAGCGGTCGTGGGACTTGAGGCCTGCGGGAAGAATTTTGTTGAGATCGTGAACAGGCAGGGCTGAAAGGTAGTAATCGGCCGTAAGGATCTCGCCGTTGCGAAGCTGGACGCCTTTGATCTCGCCACCATCGAAAAGCAGTTCATCGACCGCCGTCCTGTTCTTGAAAACCGCGCCCCGTGAAGCTGAATGGTCGAGAAGCGGTTGATGCAGATACTCCTGGGGAGCTCCTTTCAGAAACCCCATGCAGGAAGAGTCGGGTACACGGTAGAACGTTTCGGTTACATCGAGAATGATTTTGGCGGAAATCTCTTCCGGGGGAATGAATTTCAGGGCAAGAGCCATGGGCCTGAACATCTTGTCCATGAGCCTGCGTCCGAATTTTTTCTGTTCGGCCCATTCGGCAAAGGTCAGGTGATCCTGGGTTGGGGGATAGGCCGCCTGCTTGAGGGCAAGCGGAATCAGCGAACGGGAAAAGAAAGCCATCTCCCCGAAGGTGAAATAACCGTTCTTCACAATGGCCGGGAGCAGATGCAGCGGGCTGGGCATATCCCAGGTATTGAAGGTAAATCGCTTTCCGCCCTCGAGAGTATAGGTCAGCTGGTGCTCTTTCCAGAGAACCGCATGATAGGTCTTTATCTCCTTCATCAGGTCGTAAAGCACATCATAGGCCCCGAAAAAACAGTGGGTGCCCGACTCGATCCAGTCACCCTCATCATCCTTCCATGAAGAGACTTTTCCTCCGTATATCTCTCTTTTTTCAAGAACCTTGACCTGAAAGCCCCTGTCCGTGAGGCGTTTTGCCGCTGTCAGTCCGGCAAGACCGCCGCCGAGAATCAAAACCGATTTTTTTTCTGTACTCATGGTCTGAAATGATACTTCTCTTGTGCCCTCACCGGAAAATCCGGGAGGAGCGCTACATTGCCGAGCGCCCCTCCATTGCCCGTGAAAGCGTTGCTTCGTCAATAAACTCGAGCTCCGCACCAACAGGAATGCCCCGGGCAATCTTGGTGACACTGATGCCGTAAGGCTTGAGCAGCCTGCTTATATACAGTGAGGTAGTCTCGCCCTCCACCGTCGGATTCAGGGCAAGCACAACCTCCTTCACCGGAACAGGCTCATGCTTTTCTCCGAGACGGGAAAGCAGTTCATGAATCCTGATATCGTCAGGACCGATACCGTCAAGGGGGGAAATGACGCCGTGCAGAACGTGGTACTGGCCTTTGTAATGACCGGTTTTTTCAAATGCCAGCACATCGGAAGGAGACTCGACAATACAGATTACCGAACGGTCGCGTCCGGTACTTCGACAGATATAGCAGGGATCGGCGTCGCGGTCGGTTACATTCTGGCAGACCGAACAGCGGACAACCTTCTCCTTCACATCCAGAAGCGCACCCGCAAGCCTCCTGGCGGACTCGGGGGGCTCCTGCAGCATATGCATGGTCAGGCGCTGGGCGGTTTTGCGGCCTATACCCGGCAGTTTTGCGAACTCTTCTATCAGGGTTTCAATAGCCGCCGAAGTATAACGCATGGAAAGCTATTTACCGAGGTTCAGGTTTTTCAGGATATCTGCAGGATTGATCATGCCTCCTGCAGCTTTGGATATCTCCTCCTGCGCAAGGGCAGCCGCCGCGTCGAGAGCGTTGTTGACGGCCGCGATGACGAGGTCCTGCACCATCTCCACATCGTCGAGAATTTCAGGATCGATCCGCAGTGAAAGCAGCTTCTGTTTGCCGCTTACGCTTACCTTCACCATGCCGCCTCCGGACTCTCCGTGGGCGACAAGTTTTTCAAGCTGATTCTGCACATCCTGCATTTTCTCGCCGGCTTTCTGAATCTGCTTCATCATATCCCCCAAATTCGGCATACTCATCGTTCGATTCTCCTTACGGAATTACGGTTAAGATCGTCGCGGCTACTTTCTGCGCAGGGCCAGATATATTTTCTCAAGAATGTCGGCCGTCGTCAGCTTGTATTTTTCAAGCAGTTCGTCAGGCTTTCCCGATTCGCCGAACTGGTCTTCGACACCCACCATTTCAATGGGCACGGGAATGTTGCGAGCACAGACTCCGGCAACGGCGTCGCCAAGCCCGTTGTGAATCTGATGTTCCTCTGCAGTTACGATGGCTCCGGTATCGTTGGCAGCCCGTACGATGGCAAGCGTATCGACAGGCTTGATGGTATGCATGTTGATCACCCTGACGCCGACACCCTCCTTCTCGAGAATACGTGCGGCTTCAAGAGCTTTCCAGACCATGATGCCGCACGCGATGACGGTAACGTCGCTGCCGGGATGCAGCTCTATCGATTTGCCGATCTCGAAGCCGTCTTCGTCGATCGTGAAATCAGGCACATTCGGCCTTCCGAAACGGAAATACACCGGCCCCTGATGCTTTGCGATCGCTCTGGCGGCCCGTTTGGTTTCGCTGTAATCGCAGGGCACGACCACCGTCATCCGCGGCAGTCCGCGCATGAGACCGATATCCTCGAGAATCTGGTGGGTGGCGCCGTCTTCGCCGAGCGTAAGGCCTGCATGCGAAGCACAGATTTTGACGTTGAGATTCGAGTAGCAGACCGACTGGCGGATCTGGTCGTACACCCTGCCGGTTGCAAAAACGGCAAAGCTTGCCGCAAAAGGGATTTTTCCGGTTGTCGAAAGACCTGCCGCCATCGAAATCATGTTGGCCTCGGCAATACCGGTCTGGAAAAAACGATCGGGAAAAGCATCACGGAACTGATTCATGTTCAGAGAGCCGGTCAGATCGGCACACAGCCCCACAACGGCGCTGTTTTCACGTCCGATCTCCAGCAGAGCTTCACCAAACCCTGTACGGGTAGCCTTGTTCCCCCGAGAAACATATGCTGCGGCCTCGGCGCTGATGTTATTTTCTCCCATTAATTCCAGAATAACTTAAATTAAAAAAAGTAGTTCCGCCCGGCCTCAGTGAACAGGAAAAACCCGGACATTATGACAAAAGTCGAATATAAGCATACAGAAATAGCGGTAAAAAAACAATTAGGGCAAAACTTTCTCACCGACAGGAACATCACCAGAAAAATAGTCAGGCTTTCCGGAGTGGAACCCGATGACACCATCCTTGAAATCGGCCCGGGGTTCGGAGCGCTGACCAGAGAAATCATCGACATCCACCCTTCGTTCACGGCCGTGGAAAAAGATCCGAAACTTGCAGCCTTCATCCGCGCCGAGTATCCGCAATTGCAGGTGATCGAAGCAGATTTCCTCAAAATCGATCTCGAAGCCCTGTCCGGCGGCAAAAAGCTCCGGATTCTCGGCAACATCCCCTACTCCATTACCAGCCCGATCCTTTTCAAATTGCTTGAGAACCGCCATACATTCAGCAGCGCAACCCTCATGATGCAGCATGAGGTGGCCATGCGCATCGTCGCCGTTCCCTCCACCAAGGATTACGGCATTCTGGCCGTACAGCTGCAGGCATTCTTCGAGGTATCCTACGGCTTCAAGGTAGGGCGCAAGGTATTCAAACCCCAGCCGGGAGTGGACAGCGCCGTCATCACCATGAAACCGAAAGCAGGAGTGCCGGTCAGCGATCCCCGGGGCTTCAGCCGTTTCGTGCGCTGCGCATTCCATCAGCGGCGCAAAACCCTCCTGAACAACCTGAGAGAGGAGTACAATCTCGAGGCCGTACAGCCTGAAACCCTGAAACTTCGGGCGGAGGCGCTTGCAGTCGAAGATTTTTTCGAGCTGTTCGATACCCTGAGCCTGAAACCGTTATAACTATTACTTCGTTGTGCTCACAAGTTTTTCGACTCTCATGAATATCGCGCAATCAACAATTGTTGATTGGCTGTAACTGTATTTTTTCTTAACATGAAGGTTACCGGCTTAAGCCGCGACGACAGTCATCGGGGTTCCATACGAACGCTATTCTGCCGCTCTTTTTCTGTTCCTTGCTGTTTGATTTCTTCCTGCTTTATCTCAACAACTTAGATAATGGGGGTCATTTGTATGTCGAAGTCCTACAACACCGTCTTTCAGCAGTCGATTCAGCAGCCTGAAGAGTTCTGGGGCACTGCTGCCGCTGATCTTCACTGGTACAAAAAATGGGATTCCGTTCTGGATTCCCGCAACCCGCCTTTCTATCGCTGGTTTCCCGGCGGCATGACCAACACCTGCTACAACGCTCTGGACCGTCATGTGGACGAAGGCCGCGGAAACCAGCTGGCGGTAATCTACGACAGCCCCGTTACCGGCACCAAGGAGCGGTATACCTACCGGGAATTCCGCGATATCGTCGCAATTTTCGCCGGAGCCCTGCAGTCGAAAGGCGTAAGAAAAGGCGACCGGGTGATCATCTACATGCCCATGATACCCGAAGCGGTGGTCGCCATGCTGGCATGCGCGAGAATCGGGGCCATCCATTCGGTGGTGTTCGGAGGCTTCGCATCTCACGAGCTTGCCGTAAGAATAGACGACTGCAAGCCGAAGGTGATCATCTCGGCATCATGCGGCATCGAGCACGGCAAGATTATCGATTACAAGCGGCTGCTCGACTTCGCCATCGAGCTTGCCCACTTCAAGCCGGAAATCTGTATCATCAAGCAGCGCGATCAGCTGAAAGCCGAACTGAACGAAGATCGCGATCTCACCTGGAAACAGTCTCTTCTGGGCGCCGAGCCTGCACAGTGCGTTCCCGTGGAGTCGAGCGACCCCCTCTATATCCTCTACACATCCGGCACTACCGGCCAGCCCAAAGGCATTGTCCGCGACAACGGCGGACACATGGTGGCTCTGAAATGGTCGATGGAAAACGTATACGACGTCAAGCCCGGAGAGGTATACTGGGCGGCCAGCGACGTAGGCTGGGTTGTTGGGCACTCCTACATCGTCTACGCTCCGCTGTTCCATGGATGCACCACGCTCATCTTCGAAGGCAAACCGGTCGGCACTCCCGATCCCGGAACATTCTGGCGAATCGTCAGCGAATACAACGTTGCGGTGCTCTTTACCGCTCCGACCGCGTTCCGGGCCATCAAAAAAGAGGACCCGAAAGGCATGCACATGAAAAAATACGATCTTTCCAGCCTGCGCACGCTCTTTCTTGCCGGTGAACGCGCCGATCCCGATACCGTTAAATGGGCCGAGCAAATGCTGCAGGTTCCGGTAATCGACCACTGGTGGCAGACCGAAACCGGCTGGGCAATTGCCGCAAACTGTCAGGGTATCGAACCTGGTCCCATCAAATACGGTTCAGCGTCAAGAGCGGTCCCGGGCTATGACGTGCAGGTCATCAATCAGAACATGGAACAGCTTCCCAGTGGACAGATGGGAGATATCGCCATTAAGCTTCCCCTTCCTCCCGGAACCATGCTCTCCCTCTGGAAGGCCGATGTCCGGTTTGTTGAAAGCTATATGGCCACCTTTCCCGGTTACTACCAGACAAGCG
Organism: Chlorobiaceae bacterium; assembly: GCA_013334435.1. Taxonomy (GTDB): domain Bacteria; phylum Bacteroidota; class Chlorobiia; order Chlorobiales; family Chlorobiaceae; genus Chlorobium. The sequence continues at coordinate 8,563 of JAAXXP010000030.1, forward strand.
ACGCTGGCTATATCGATGATGACGGCTATATCCACATCATGTCGCGGACGGACGATATCATCAATGTCGCCGGCCACCGTCTCTCGACCGGAGCTATCGAGGCCGCGCTGTGCGAGCACCCCGATGTTGCCGAAGGCGCCGTTATCGGCGTCCACGACGATCTCAAGGGACAGGTGCCGCTTGGATTCCTGGTGCTGAAAGCCAATGTCGATACCCCGGAAACCCAGATCGTCAAGCATGTGATCGAATACGTCCGGGAGAACATCGGACCTGTCGCCTCCTTCAAGAACGCCGTTATCGTCGATCGGCTGCCGAAAACGCGGTCGGGCAAAATCCTGCGCGGCACCATGCGCAAGATCGCCAACAGCGAGGAGTACACCATGCCGGCAACCATCGACGATCCGGCAATTCTCGATGAAATCAGGGTGGCGCTGCAGACCATCGGATACGCAGCAACAAGCCAGCCCATAACCAGGGAAGCATGATCAGAAAGATCGACCATATCGCCATCGCCGTCCAGAACCTCGAAAGCGCACTCGAAACGTTCCGTAACGTTCTCGGGTGCGATGCCGGGGCCATCACCATCGAAGAGGTACCCTCTGAAAATGTGCGGGTTGCGTTCATCCCGATCGGGGAAACAAAAATCGAACTGCTCCAGCCGCTCAGCGACGACAGCCCCATTTCGAAGTTCCTTCTGAAAAATGGTGACGGCATGCATCATATCGCACTGCAGACCGACAATATCGCGGCGGAAACGGAGCGCGTCGCATCCGTGAACCTGAGCACGCTGGGCGCTCCGAAAGATGGCGCCGGGGGAAAACGCATTGTTTTTCTGCACCCGAAAGAGACCAACAGGGTACTGATTGAATTCACCGAAAAACATTCATGAACGAGCACTAACCATTTAGCAGCAAGCTGTGGAACATTTTTATCTGCCTTTTGAGAAAAGAGAGGAATTCAGCTATTCGCATGAAGCTGTCGAAGCCCTGAGCGAGTACGAAAAATATCAGCTCTCATTTCACCCCGAACGCCCCAAGTATCTCGACTACCTTTCCGTATTCAGCGAGCCAGAAGAGTGTCTTTCGAACGACGAGTTCGGAAGCTGCGTTATCCAGACGCATCGGGCGGCCATTCTCTGCGGAAAAGAGCGGGTTCCGGTCATGCTGATCGGACAGCAGTCCGGGCCAACATCCGATTTCGGCCTCATGAAAAAACTCATGAGGGACCCCCTGAGCGTAAAGCGGTGGAACCACGGCATGCCGACGCCGGCGGCTTTCCGCAAGGCCTTTGATGCGATAAAGCTGGCCGAAACGGAAAACCGCATCATCATCACCATTATCGACACCGCCGGAGCGGACCCGTCAGAGGAATCGGAAGCCGGAGGCATTGCCTGGAACATCGGACGGTGCATGCAGGCACTTGCCGAATCCAGGACGCCAACCCTTTCGGTAATCATCAACCGGGGATGCAGCGGTGGCGCCGTTGCCCTGACAGGCTGCGACGGAGTGCTTGCCATGGAGTACTCAACCTTTCTGGTCATCTCTCCCGAGGCCTGCAGTTCAATTCTCTTCCACACAAGGCACAAGGCCGGTCTGGCAGCGGAAATCTCCCAGATCACCTCGAAAGAGGGGGTGAAAAACGGCATCATCGACGAACTGATCACCGAACCGGATGGTCCGGCCCACCGTTTCAGGGAACCCGCGATGGAATCCTTCAGGGTTACCGTAGCCGCGTGGATTGAAAAACTCCGGGCAACTCCCGCCGACAAGATTTTCGAAACCAGAATGCGGCGATGGGAAAAAATAGGGCGATGGGACACGATCAGCGAAGAGGATATCCTCGCTTTTGAAAAGCCGGTCACCTACTTCATACCGAAACCGGAAAAGCGTCTTTTCATTGCGCGCCATAAACGGTGTACGGACATTGACGGAAAAAAAATCCACGACCCGGTACTCTACACGACGCTGCTCGCCGACAACTTCGTCTGCAGCACCTGCGGACATCGCTACACGCGCCTTTCGGCTCACGACTATATCGATCTGGTGCTCGACCGGGACTCGTTCCGGGAGCACCCGGAAACCCGTCATGTCGTTGACCGGGACATTCTCGATTTTCCGGGCTACCAGCAGAAAATAGAAGCCGCACAGCACAAGACCGGTGCTGCATCCGCCTTCATTACCGGAGACGGCGCCATAGAAGGAGAGGCTGTCGTGTTCTGTGCCACCAATTTCAACTTTCTGGGCGGCTCGTTCTGCATGTCGACCGGTGAAAAAATCTGGCAGGCGGCAAAAAAAGCCATTGCCGGCAGGAAACCGCTCATCATACAGGCATCAGGCGGAGGCGCGAGAATGCACGAAGGATGTTCTTCGATGGTAAGCCTCCCGAAACTCCATGTAGCCCTGTCGAGCGTTGAAAAAGCCGGTCTTCCGGTTATAACCATCGTCACAGACCCGACACTCGGCGGCGTTGCCATCGGCTTCGCATCGAGAGGATGGAGGGTTTTCGAGCACAACGCAGGAAATATCGGATTTTCGGGCAAACGGGTCATCGAACAGTACACCGGCAAATCCACATCAAGAGACTTCCAGACAACTTCATGGCTTATGCAGAAGGGTTTTGCAAAGCGGACCTCGCTGCCCGGAAACATGAGGCACGACATTGCCGTTCTGCTCAGGCAGTACAAGGAGGAACATGATGCGCCGGCTCCATCGGAAAAGCTTTCACAGTAACAACTATCAATGACACTACTTACAGAAAAACAGCTGTTTCAGGAGTTTACGCCTGTAGGATGGGACGAATGGAAAGCACAGGCCTCTCTGGATCTCCGCCAGACACCTTTCGAGCGAATCAGGTGGACCACGCCTGACGGCTTCACCCTCGAACCGTGGTACGCTCCCGACAATACCGCCGCACTATCGGAGAGGTCAAATCCGGAACAGGGAAACATCTGGCGCAATTGCCGCCGGATCGCCGTTTCAGACATTCATCAGGCAAACAGCAGTGCGCTTGAAAGTTTCTCGCAGGACGTGACCGCACTGGAGTTCTTTTTCTGCAATCAGGACCTCTGCACCGGGGAAAACATCATCCGGCTCCTTCAGGGAATCTCCGTTCCCGCCGTTGCGATCTATTTTTCCGGGCATCTCGGCAACCCCCTGCTTCTCATGGAAACCCTTGCCGAGATGCCGGAATTCAGCAGCAATACCGGAGGAATCCTTACCGCGACCGACCGGATCCCGGCCGGTGAAGAACTCGCCATCTGCAATGCAGGCCACTCCATGCCCGATTTCCGCTTTCTTCCGGTCGATACCGTGCCCTGGCACGACCAGGGAGCGACCGCGTCCCAGGAGATCGCGCTTGCGCTTGCCGCTGCAAGCGATACCCTCCACCGCTTTACCGAAGCCGGCATGGAAGCCGACATTGTGGTTGCCGGCATGGAAGTCATCATGGCCACAGGTTCAAGCCATTTCACCGAACTTGCCAAGCCGAGAGCGCTCAGGGCGCTCTTGCCCCCTCTGCTGAAAGCCTGGGGTGCACGAAAAAACACGATGCCCCGGCTTTTCGCAAGAACATCCGCAGCCAACCGCTCGATACTCGACCCCTTCACCAATGTGCTGCGTCAGACGACCGAAGCGGTTTCGGCAGTTCTCGGAGGCTACCAGACACTGCAGATAGACCCGTTCGACAACGGCCTTTCCGTTTCGGAAAACACCGCTGAACGAATTTCAGCCAACATTCACCTCATCCTCAGGGAGGAATCCTTCCTGCACCGTGTCGCCGATCCGGCCGCCGGATCGCACTACATCGAAACACTCGGCGCGGAACTGGCAAAGTCCGCATGGAGCTTCTTCCTGGAAATCGAAGCAGCCGGCGGTCTTGCAGTTGCATTGCAAAACGGAACGGTAACGCGGGCCATTTCCGGGAGCGGTGCCGCAAGAAAAAAGACTCTGGAAAACCGCAAAAAGACCCTGATCGGGGTTAACCGGTATCCGTGGCCGCTCACTCCGGTTCAGGAGCGGAACATCGAGGCGCTGCTGCAGGCCCTGGATGCGGAACCTCCGGGAAGCCAGACCGCAGCGTTCGAACGCCTGCGCCTTAAAGCCGAAAGGCACCGCAGCCTCACGGGTCGCGTCCCCACGGTCTTTATCGGGCTTTCGGGTGACCCTGCCATCAGCTTCCGCCAGGCGGCCTTTGCCGAAGATTTTTTCCGGTGCGGAGGCTTCGATATCGCGGGAACCGCCATACTTGACGGTAACGTTGAGACCTGCGACAAGGCGCTCATCGACAGCCCGGCAATCGCCGTGCTCTGCGTTGCCGAAAAAGATCCGGTACCGCAGGCAGAGGCCTTCTGCCGGGCCCTTTCGGAGCGACAGCCCTCTCTCATAACGGTTTTTGCCGGAAAACCGCCGGATAACCCGGAAAAACTCTTTAACGCGGGACTCGACAGCTTCATCTATACCGGTGTCGACGTCCTTGCCATGCTGCAATCGTATCACACCAAAACCGGAATACAATGAGACCGGATTTTTCATCCATCGATATTTTCTCGCCCTCAACAGAGGAAACTCCCGGCACAGGACAACCGGCTCAGGAAAAATGGAGCACCGCCGAAAATATCGGCATCAGCTCACGTTATACGGCAACCGACACGGAAAAATACCTTCACCGGCACTTCGCCCCGGGGTTTCCTCCCTACACGGGCGGCCCTTACACCACCATGTACACCTCGAGGCCATGGACCATCCGGCAGTATGCAGGTTTTTCGACCGCCGAGGAGTCGAACGCATTTTACCGGAAAAATCTTGCCGCCGGCCAGAAAGGGCTCTCGGTGGCATTCGACCTTCCCACGCACCGGGGCTATGATTCCGACCATGAACGGGTAGTAGGAGACGTTGGCAAGGCCGGCGTCGCCGTCGATTCGGTCGAGGATATGAAAATCCTCTTCGACCGCATTCCCCTCGACGACATTTCGGTGTCCATGACCATGAACGGCGCAGTGCTTCCGGTCATGGCGTTTTATATCGTGGCAGCCGAGGAACAGGGCGTTCCGGCCGAAAAACTGAGCGGCACCATCCAGAACGACATCCTCAAGGAGTTCATGGTACGCAACACCTATATCTACCCGCCTGAACCCTCCATGCGCATAATCGGGGACATCTTCCGCTATACCAGCGGCAACATGCCGAAATTCAACTCGATAAGCATTTCCGGCTATCACATGCAGGAGGCGGGAGCCACCGCCGATCTCGAACTTGCCTACACGCTTGCCGACGGACTCGAGTACATCCGCACCGGACTCAAGGCAGGGCTTGACATCGATGCCTTCGCTCCCCGGCTCTCCTTCTTCTGGGCGATCGGGATGAACTATTTCATGGAAATCGCCAAACTGCGCGCGGCAAGAATGCTCTGGGCGAAAATCGTAAGCGGCTTCAATCCGAAAAGCCCGAAATCCCTGATGCTCCGCTCGCACTGCCAGACTTCCGGCTGGAGCCTCACCGAACAGGACCCGTTCAACAACATCACCCGAACCTGCGTCGAGGCGCTTGCGGCTGCACTCGGCCATACCCAGTCGCTCCACACCAACGCGCTCGACGAAGCTATCGCTCTCCCCTCGCAGTTCTCGGCGCGCATAGCCCGCAATACGCAGCTTTACCTGCAGGAAGAGACCGATATCACCCGGAGCATCGATCCCTGGGCGGGTTCGCACTACGTCGAGTACCTGACCGGAGAACTTGCCGCGAAAGCCTGGAAGATCATCACGGAAATCGAAGAAGCAGGCGGCATGGTCAAGGCTATCGAGCAGGGCATCCCGAAGCTCCGCATCGAAGAAGCTGCCACCCGCAAACAGGCCCGTATCGACAGTGGCGAAGATATCATTGTCGGAGTGAACGGCTATACCACCACCAGCCGGACCGATATCGAACTTCTCGAGGTCGACAACACCCTTGTGCTGCAACAGCAGATGCAGCGCCTCGCGGAAATAAAAGCCCGGCGCAACAGCGATGAAACCACGGCGGCTCTGGCGGCAATAGAAAACTGTGCCGCAGGGGCAACGGGCAATCTGCTCGAACTTGCCGTGGATGCCGCCCGCAAGAGAGCAACCCTCGGTGAAATCTCATCCGCCTGCGAGAAGGTGTTCGGACGGTACCGCTCATCGATCAGACTCAATACCAACGTCTACCGCTCACAGATGCAGCACAACAAGCTATTTCAGGAGGCGCAGGAGCTTGCAGACCGCTTCGCCTCGCACGAAGGGCGCAGGCCGAGAATCATGGTGGCCAAGGTCGGTCAGGACGGTCACGACCGCGGCGCAAAGGTGATCGCTGCAGGATTTGCCGATATCGGCTTCGATGTGGATATCAGCCCGCTCTTCCAGACCCCTGAAGAGGTTGTAGGGCAGGCGCTCGACAACGACGTGCACCTGATCGGCATATCGAGCCTTGCCGCAGGACATAAAACGCTTATTCCGAAAATCATTTCCGAGCTCAGGGAGTCGCACCGCGACGATATTCTTGTCATAGCCGGAGGCATCATTCCCGAACGCGACCATGCATTCCTCTACGAACAGGGAGTGGCCGGCATTTTCGGACCCGGCACGGTGATCGCCGAGGCGGCGATACGCATTCTCAGGCTTCTGCTCGCAAAATTCGAACATGAGTAGCAGCCAAAGAGCCATGCAGAGATACATCAAACCCTGCGAACCCGGCGTTGACGAAATGGTCAGGGGCATTCTCGGGGGAGACCGGCATATGCTGAGTCGCGCCATAACCCTGATCGAATCGACAAAGCCGGATCATGAAAAGAGAGCGCACGAAATTCTCGACCGCTGCCTGGCTGAAAAAAAAGAGACCATCCGGATCGGCATAACCGGATCGCCGGGCGCCGGCAAGAGCACCTTTATCGAAGCGCTGGGAGAAATGATCATCAGCGAAGGCTATCGGCTTGCCGTGCTTGCCATCGATCCGAGCAGCAGCCGCTCCAGAGGAAGCATACTCGGCGACAAGGCGAGAATGGAAAAACTTGCCGGAAAACATGAAGCCTTTATCCGGCCTACGGCCTCTTCCGGCCATCTTGGAGGAACGTCGCCAAAAACCCATGAAGCTATCGTACTGTGCGAAGCCGCGGGGTTCGACATCATTATCGTGGAAACCGTCGGGGTCGGCCAGTCTGAAATCATGATCGACTCGATGGTGGACTTCATCCTGCTGCTCATGCTTCCCGGATCGGGAGACGAACTGCAGGGCATCAAGCGCGGCATCATGGAAATTGCCGATGCCATAGCCATCACGAAAGCAGACGGACGGCAGGCAGAGCTGGCCAATGTATCGAAAGCCGATTTTGCAGCCGCTCTCGGCATGCTTCCGCCCAGGCACCATTTCCACGAGCGAAAAACCTTTCTCACCTCGTCGCACTCCGGCACCGGTATAAGCGAAGTCTGGCAAGAAATACGCGATACCGTCGCGCTCATGCGAAGCAACAACGCCCTGCAGGCCCGCCGGCAGGAACAGCTGGGAAAACTGCTTCATACGGTACTCGACGCCATGCTCAGGGCCCGTTTTTTCGGCGATCCATCCGTTCAGGCCCTGCAGCCCGGAATAGAAGAGCAGGTACGTTCAGGTAACCTGAGCCCCTTCAGCGGAGCGAAAGTCCTGATCGAGGCCTTTCACCCCAAATCCTGACCATCAAACTTTCCCCGGAAAACCCTCTGAAGCGGGCAACGGAGGCTTCACTGCTCCTCGATGAACTCCTTTTCGGCACTCTTGACAATCAGCACCGGGCAGTCGGCCTTGCGCACCACAGTTTCGGCCACGCTGCCCATGATGAGTCGGCTGAGACCCTTTTTGCCGTGCGAACCCATGATGACGAGGTTCACGTCGAGCTCGGCGGCTTTTTCGAGAATCACGTCGGAAGGATTGCCGATCTCCACAGAGCTTTCGACTTTCAGCCCCTCTCGGAGCAGTTCATTCTTCAGGGCATCGAGGTCAGCCTCGGCAGCTTTTTCGAGATCCTCTTCAAGAGGAATATAGTTCAGTGAAAGATCGACGGCCATGGGCCTGGGCTCGACGACATTGAGCAGAAACATCGCAGCGCCCATGCTGACGGCGAATTCATGCGCATAACGCACGGCTTTTCGGGATGCATCGGAAAAGTCGACCGGGCAGAGAATGGTTCGAATCTTGAACATGGCTGTATGGTTTTAGGATTCCTTTGACGAAGAGGAGGCCCCCTTTTCCACGAACGGGCGGAGAAGGTCTATCGGAACCGGGAAAAGAATGGTGGAATTGTTTTCCGCTGCAATATCCTGCAGAGTCTGCAGATAGCGAAGCTGCAGCGCCGCAGGAGTGGCGGAGATGATCGCCGCTGCTTCGGAAAGGCGCTGGGAAGCCTGGAACTCCCCTTCAGCATTGATGATCTTCGAACGGCGCTCCCGCTCGGCCTCGGCCTGCTTGGCCATCGCCCTGCGCATCTCTTCGGGAAGGTCGATCTCCTTCACTTCGACCTTGCTTACCTTAACGCCCCACGGCTCGGTATCCTTGTCGAGAATGGTCTGGATTCGTTCATTGATCTCGTCCCTTTCGGCGAGCAGGTTGTCGAGCTCTCCCTGCCCGCAGACGCTGCGCAGCGTCGTCTGGGCAAGCTGGGATGTCGCAAAATGAAAATCCTCGACATCGATGATCGATTTGACGGGATCGAGAACCCTGAAATAGACCACCGCACTCACCTTAACGGAAACGTTGTCGCGGGTGATGATATCCTGGGGTGGCACATCGAGCGTTACCGTGCGCAAATCCACCCGCACCATCTTGTCTATGCCGGGAATGAGGATGATCATGCCCGGTCCTTTTGCGCCAAGCAGCCTTCCGAGACGGAACACGACCGCACGCTCGTACTCTCGCAGTATCTTGACCGACGAGCCGAGAAAAACCGCAAGAAGAATAATGATTGTAAGAATATTCATGGTCAGCATATCGCTACTCCTCTGTTTTTGTTACCTGTAACTGAAGTCCCTTAATACCTGTCACCTTTACCGGAGTTCCTTCCGGCAGCTTTTCGCCTGCAACGGCGTCCCACAGCTCTCCATGCACGAAAATCTTGCCGGCAGAAGCGCCTTCGATCCGTCTCACGACACGGCCTTTCTCTCCCAGCAGGCCCTCCTGTCCGCTCAGCTGTCGGGAGGAGGAGGATCGCAGGACAACCCTGACGATAGCTCCCGCCGCAACTGCAAAAACAAGAAATACAGGCAGAAAAACAAACAGGGAGAGCTCTGTTCCCGAGCCCGGAGTGTCGAAAAGCATGAGCGAACCTGCAAAAAGTGCGATGAGGCCCGCAATTGCAAGAACACCTCCGCTGGTTACGAACAGTTCAAAACCGAGAAAAAGCACGCCGAGCAGAAGGAGAAGCACTCCGGTAAAGGTGACCGGAAGCATCTGCATGGCGTAAAGCCCCAGTAGCAGCGAAACCGCCCCGGCGACACCGGGAAAAATCGCTCCGGGACTGGCAAGTTCGAAGTAAAGACCGGCAAGCCCAGCAAGAAAAAGAATATAGGCAATGTTCGGATCGGCAATCCTCATGAGAACCTGTTCCTGAAAGGTCGCGGCTATCGGTTTCAGTGAGGCGTCAGCGGTTGCAAGCGTCACTTCACCTCCGGCGGTCCTGACCTTCAGGCCGTCAACGCTTCTGAGCACGATCGCAGGCTTGGCGGCAATCAGATCGATCACGCCGATCCGAAGCGCTTCCCTGGCGCTTGAGGCCCGGCTCCGGAGAACCGCCTGCTCCGCCCATTCCGGATTCCTGCCACGCACCTCGGCAAGACTTCTGGCAAAAGCGGCAAGATCACTCGCGGCTTTACCGCTCATAACATCGCCCTCTCTGTCCCCCCCTCCCATGCCTACCGGATGGGCCGCCCCGATCTCCGTGCCCGGCGACATGGCCGCAACATGTGCCGAAAGCATCAGGAGTGCTCCGGCGGAAGCGGCCTGCGCACCCGAAGGAGAGACATAGACGATGACGGGAATTTTCGAGGCCAGTACATCCTGCACCATCAGGCGAAGGGAACTTACCAGACCTCCGGGGGTATCGAGCTCCACCAGCAGCGCCGCTGAACCGTCGGCATGAGCCGCTGCAAGCGCCCGGGAAAAATACTGTGCGCTGGCGGGATTTACCGATCCCGAAAGCACGATTCGCGATACCGTGACCTGCGCGGCCGCATAACCCTGCCTGAAAAGAAAGAGCAGGGAGAACGATATGAGCATGCATGCCGCACAGCTGCGGCCGTACGCAAATCTTGCCATGGAAAGACTATTCGGTGAAAACGTGCATCTGCTATCAATATAATGAAATAAACCACGCTCTTCGTTCCCGGTAAACCGCTATGGGCCGGAAACGCAAGATTGCGCGCCAGATAACTTCAAACAGGAAGGGGACAGATGCGGCAGTTGCGCCTGACGAAACTAATGCATATGTTTCGTTGTTTTTTCTCACAGGTAACGATTATCTATTGAACTGTATTTATAACGACCAGATAACCTTTTACGACACACCATGTACTTCGATCCATTATACTTCGTCTTCGCTCTTCCACCCATGCTGCTCGGATTGTGGGCACAGTTCAGGGTTAAATCAGCGTTCAAAAAATATTCGCAGGTGCGTACCAACTCAGGAATCAACGGGGCGCAGGCCGCACGCAAACTGCTTGAGCGCGGTGGGCTCGCCAATGTGACGGTCGAGGCCACCCGCGGCATGCTTTCCGACCACTACGATCCCCGCCACAAGGCACTGCGCCTGAGCGAGGAGGTCTACAGCCTGCCGAGCATCGCTTCGGTCGGAGTGGCGGCTCACGAAGCCGGCCATGCGCTGCAGGACAAAACCGGCTACATGCCGCTGCAGCTCCGTTCGCTCATGGTTCCTGCTGTCTCTATCGGCAGCAATCTCGGTCCGATCATCTTCATGGTCGGCATGTTCATGGCCGGGACGCTCGGCACCTCGCTTGCGTGGGCGGGCATTATCCTCTTCGCCGCCACGGCGCTTTTCGCTCTGGTAACCCTTCCGGTGGAGTTCGACGCAAGCCGGAGGGCCAAGGAACTGCTCGTTTCGCAGGGCATCGTCTCCCCTGCCGAAATGCAGGGAGTGAACGCAGTGCTCAACGCCGCGGCGCTCACCTACGTAGCCGCCGCAGCGCAGGCCATCATGCAGCTCGTCTACTTCCTCACGGTGATGAACCGCAGGGATTCGTAAGCATAACGAACAGGCGGCACAACGGTCTCAAGGGACCTGTGCCGCCTGTTCGTTATGTAACCCTATGACACCAGAACCTTCACCACCTCTGCCCTGATCTGCTGATACGACAGCGCTCCGGCAGTGCGCCACACCAGCTTACCCTTGTCGAACAGCATAAGCGCGGGGATGCCCTGTACCTGGAACTGTGCCGCCGCAGCCGGCTGCCGGTCGACGTTCACCTTCACCACCACCATTCTGCCGCTGAACTCCAGGGCAAGCTTTTTTACCGACGGAGCCACCATCTTGCACGGCCCGCACCATTCGGCCCAGAAATCCACGAAAACCGGCACCGCGCTGGACTGTATGAGATCGTTGAGCGATTTGGACAT
>JAAXXP010000031.1 GCA_013334435.1 Chlorobiaceae bacterium
AATGCTGCTGATCATCGGAGAATTTTCAGCGGGCGCCCTGGCTTCGGTCCTGATGGAGAGCAGTACCGCCGCCGCGCCGAGGCCGAAAACGGCTGCTACGGCATAGCTGGCGGTTTTTCCGATGCTGGCCGTCATGATGCCTCCGAGGGCAGGTCCTGCGACGAGGCCGAGCTGAAATACGGTACTCCCTGCAGCCGCGCCACGGGCATAGCCGCTTCTCGGCAGGACCTGGGCGAACATGGCGCTGTAGGTCGGGCCGATGAACGCCCGGGCAACACCGCCTATGGCGATAGCTCCGTAGATCCATATGACCGGGTTGCCCGGGATTATCCCGTCGGAAACGCCTGCCAGCATGAGGGCGTTGAGGACGAGGAGCAGGCAGGACGCCACTCCGAAGAGTTTTCTGGAATGACGGTCGATGGCATGGCCGGCGAAGAGGGCCATGCAGAAGTAAGGTACGACCTCGGCCAGTCCGACAAGTCCCAGCGAGAGAGGATCCCGCGAGAGTTCGTAGATGTGCCATCCGGCAACGACGGCAATTACCTGATAGGCCAGTACAACGAGAATGCGGAAGGCCAGCAGACGTGAAAATGAACTGTTCTTGCTTGAATGCGGCTGGATCATGTATACAGGATATGCTCTCTTTTTCCGGCTGTGACGGCGGGGCGGATTGTCCTGCATTTGCGCCGATGCGCCTTGACGTCGTTTTCCGTCGCGAGGGTATGGGTGTCAGGCTCGTTGGAAAATGAGCCGCAAGTTCGTAAAGAATCCGTGCTTTTCATCGAAATAACGCTGACATTTTCGAAAGAATGTCTTTCAAAATAACGAAATGTCCGACAGGCAAAGCCTTTTTTCGGCACATTCTTCAGATATCCCGGCATTGCTGTGCCCTGAGGGTCGTTTCTTTTGCCGAAAGCAGTATGTTACTGGAGAAGGCGCGTTTCGCGAAAACCGCCGGGGCCGCCCTGAACCGGGCTTTTGTCAACGAAAGATGATCAGGTATGGAAAAGAAACTGCAGGATATTCTCACCAAAGCCATTCCGCTGACGCAGGCGATGGGCATCACCGTCGAGCGCTACAGTGGAAGGGAACTGACGATTCTGGCGCCGCTTGCCAATAACTTCAACCATCTCGGAACGGCGTTCGGTGGCAGTCTCTACATCGCCTGCGTGCTCTCCTGCTGGGGTCTGCTCTATCTGAGGCTTCGGGAGAAAGGGGTGAAGGGGAGTATCGTCATAGGAAAGGGGTGTGTCGAATACCTCAGTCCGGTTACGGGCGATATTATCGCCACCGGGACGATGCCTCCGGAAGAGGAGTTCAGCCGTTTTCTCGACAGCTACAGCGTCAAAGGCAAGGCGAAAATCACCCTCCGTTCGGTTATCGAGGCCGCAGGCGGAGGTCCTGCAGTGAGGTTCGAGGGCGAGTTCGCGCTGGTGCGGATGCCGCAATCCTCTCAGTAGTAGTATTCGGGCGAGAGCTTTTTGGTGAAGCGGTGCATCATGTAGTTCACGAACCAGACCCAGTTCAGCGGCTTTCCCTTCATGCGCTGCATGATCGAACGGCCCCTGTAGACCTCCTTCTGCAGCTTCACGAAGTTTTCGAGCAGTTTCTCTCCGCTCATCCTGCTGGGCTCGAACATGTAGTGGTAAGTGTCGTACTTGTCCCAGTCGAAGTGGCGCACGCGCGACTTCATCTCGTCGAAGTAGGGCGTGCCGGGGAACGGCGTCACCAGCGAGAAAACCGGGAACTCGATGCGGTTTTTCATGATGAAGTCGTAGGTGAGCTGGAAGCTCTCTTCGGTATCGTTGTCGAAACCGAACATGAAGTAGCCCTGGATTGCTATGCCGTTGTTGTGCAGGTTGCTGACCACCTTCTCGTAGCTGCCGAGGCGGTTGGAGCCCTTCTGGACGCTTTTCAGGGTTTCCGGATTGAGCGATTCGAAGCCGATGCTCAGGAGGTCGCAGCCCGAGCGTCCGGCCAGTTCGGCCACTTCCGGCTTGTCGAGGAAGTTCATGGAGATGTTGGCATTCCAGTGCACGCCGAGCTTTGCCATCTCTTCGAGCAGCGTCATGAAATACTTCGGCCTGAAGCTGATGTTGTCGTCCATGAAGGAGAAGTTGATCTTCCGCTTTCCCAGCCTCTCCTGATGGTAGCGCATCTCGTCGAGCACCAGATCGAGTTCACGATACCGGTAGTTCTTGCCGTATATGGTCGGCGTCGTACAGAAGTTGCAGCCGACCGGGCACCCCTTTGTTGCAAGGATGGGGATCAGCGAACTGTACTTTTTCGCATTTCCGGAGTTGAGGGCATAACTGAAATCCGGGCGGTGCATGTCGCCCATCGGCTTGAGCATCTTTGCCCGGTAGACGGGCTGCATCCTGCCGTTGAGCACATCGGTTGCCAGTTCCGTCCAGATCGACTCTATTTCGCCGTATACCACGCTGGTGCAGTGCTGTGAGGCTTCGTCGTGCAGCATGGTGGGGTGAACGCCGCCGAGAATGACGGTTTTTCCCTGTTTGAGCGCCGCATCGCCGATCCGGTAAGCCTTCTTTGCGTTCAGCGTGCGCGAGGTGATGGCGATGACGTCGAAGCCTGAAAGGTCTTCGGGAACACTTTCGCCGAGCCGTTCATCGATAAAGGTGACATCGAAAAGCTTTCCGACAATCGTGGCGACCATGATGAGGTTGAGCGGCATGCTGACCGTTCCCGAGTCCACCATCATGCTGGTATTGCTCACCGGCTGAACCAGCAGCCATTTCTTTCTTGATTTCTGACGGGAAGCGAGCTGCTGCAGAAGTTCTTCGGAATAACCTGCGGCGGGGGCAAACGTTGATATCACAGCGTCGGATTGTTCTGTCTGCATACCCTTGTGGACGGCAAAAATGTTTAAAACTGAAACTGCGAAAGAACAAGGTATGAAAAGTTTTCAAAAAAAAACGTCCGGCTGATTCGAAAAAACGAGTTTCCCCGGCGACCTCCGGATTTCAGTCGGGTTTCCGCAGAACGGCTACCGTAAAGCGGCTGACGCAGACGAGTTTATTTTCTTCGTTGCGGATTTTTATGTCCCAGACCTGCGAGCTTTTTCCGAGATGCAGCGGGGTTGCCGTAGCGTAGACGAAGCCCTCCCGGACCGGCCGTATATGGTTGGCATTGATCTCCTGGCCGACAATGTAGCTGCGTTCCCGGTCGACGCAGTAGGAGGCTGCGATGCTCCCTACCGTTTCGGCAAGTGCGAGCGAGGCGCCTCCGTGCAGGATGCCGATGCGCTGGATCGTACGATGATCTACCGGCATCTTTGCCGTCATGTAATCGGGGCCGACCTCGGTCATTTCGATTCCGAGATGGCGCGCCATCTGGCCGTCGATAATCTGGGTTTCGTTGATCTCTTCAGGTGAAATGGCGATGGAAAAAATCGAAGATGTTTGCATGAGCGGGATTGATGGAAGGGTGTTTCCGATAGTGGTCCGGTAGTGACTTGAGAGCGGGTGACGAGATTCGAACTCGCGACATTTTGCTTGGGAAGCAAACACTCTACCAACTGAGTTACACCCGCGTGAACAAGCGAAGCTCTATTGATGCACCATGGAATTCCGGGTCGCTTCCTGCGACCATCAACAGAGCTTCACTCGGAAGTGGTGAGAGAGGGAGTTGAACCCTCGACCTCAGGGTTATGAATCCTGTGCTCTAACCAACTGAGCTACCTCACCAGTTAACGGGCTGTAAGTATAGGAAACTATTGAAAAAAAAACAACCGGGTTCACAATTTATTTTTCGCTGGCCATCTCTTCACCGGCCTGGAGTTTCCGGTAGATCGCTTCGGCCACCGCAATGTCTTCCGGAGTGGTTATCTTGATGTTGTGATAGCCGGTTTCATAAACCCTGACCGGCTGTTCGGGGAAAAACCGTTCGACCAGCGAAGCATCGTCGGTACCGTACCACTGCTCCAGTTCGGCCTGTTCGTGAGCCTGGATGAGCAGGGCGCTCATGAAGCTCTGGGGAGTCTGAACCTGAAGGAGGCGATTCCTGTCGGGAGTTTCTCCGAAAAATCCCGGATCGCTTGCTATGAATTTGATGGTGTCCTTGGGTTTTGTCGCCGGCACACATGCTCCGTACTGCATGGTGAGCCGGGAGATATCGTCGATTTCCGAGGGCCGGATAAACGGTCGGGCACCGTCGTGCACCATGATGATGTCGGGCCTGCTCTCCCTTTCTGCCATTTCGTTTTCGATGGCGCGGATGCAGTTCCTGATCGAGTCCTGCCGTTCCTTTCCCCCTTCGATGACCCCCTTGACCTTGCTGAATCCGAACGCTTCGGCCATGGCGCAGAGGGTGGCGATGTTTTCCTGCCGGGTGGCGATGTAGACCTCCTGAATCGTGGATGCACACTCGAAAGCCCTGAGCGTATGATAGATCACCGGCAGCCCGCCGATCTCGAGCAGCTGCTTGCTGCGGCCGTCGGAGAGCTGCATGCGTTTACCGATACCGCTGGCGGCAATGATGGCACAGGCATTGATGGTCATAGGGGAGAAAACGGCTGTTGATTTAATGAATGAGCATGGCGTCACCGTACGCAAGGAACTGGTAGTCGCTTTTCAGGGCCATTTTATAGGCTTCCATGAGAAGACGGTGTTCGGCGAAAGCGCTGACGACCATGAGCAGCGTTGTTTCGGGCTGCTGAAAGTTGGTGATGAGCGCATCGGTTACCTTGAACTGGTAGGGAGGGTAGATGAACTTGTCCGTCCAGCCCCGGCCGAACTTGATTTTTCCGTCTACGGTGGCGTTGGCTTCAAGCACCCTGCAGGTCGTCGTGCCCACGGCGATCACCCTTCCGGACTTGTTGACCTTGGTTTCGTTGATCTCCATTGCGGTCTGGTAGGGAATATTGAAGTATTCCGAATCCATTTTGTGCTTCGATACATCCTCAACTTCGATGGCGCTGAAGGTGCTCAGGCTCGGATGGAGGGTGATCGGAAGGATCTTGACGCCCATTTTCTGGATTTTCTGGAGGAGGGGCATCGTGAAATGCATCCCGGCCATCGGGGCGACGACCGCACCGGTCTGGGATGCGTAAACCGTCTGGTAGTCCTCCTTGTCGACTTCCTTGGGTTTTCTCAGGAAGTAGGGGGGAAGCGGTACATGACCGATCCGTTCGACCAGGGAGAATACATCGATTTCCGGGTTCAGGAACCGGATGGTTCTGCCTCTTGAGGTGGTGTTGTCAACCACTTCGGCGACAACATCCTCTTCGAAGTAGATTTTATTGCCAACACGGACCTTTCGGGCGGGGTCGACCAGTACATCCCACAATCCGGCCTCCTTGTTGAGCACCCGCAGGAGAAATACCTCGATTTTGGCATCGGTTTTCTCTTTCTGTCCGAAAATCTTGGCAGGGAATACCCTGCTGTTGTTGACGACAAGCAGATCTCCTTTTTTGAAATACGAAGCGATATCCTCAAAAACCTTGTGCTCGATCTCTTTTTTCCGCCTGTTGAGCACCATGAGCTTGCACTTGTCGCGGGGCGAAACCGGATGATCGGCGATTTTTGTTTTGGGCAGATTGTATCTGAAATTGGACAGGCGCATAAGCGGTGATGCAATAGGTCGTCAGAAAAAGTAAAAAAATAAAAATAATACGCTTTTCCATCTAAAAGAACAATACGCCGGCACGCCGGAGCGTTGCCGGTGCAGCGGTTCAGGGATTCATGCCATTTCCACGGCGATGCCTTTTGGAAGCGTGACCATGTGCCCGTTGATGCATGCCGGAGTTTCATCCTCCTCGGAAGCGTCGAGTGTGACCGTTACGCTGCCGGGGGCAAGGGAAACCCTGTAGTTGTTCCTGCGGAAGCTGACGTTGAGTTCAAGCTTTTTCCAGTGAGGGGGCAGGTTCGGATGCACGTTGAGCATGGCGTTGTCGAACGAAATCCCGGCAAAATACCGGACCACGGTATCGAGCGTGCCGGCCATCACACCGCAGTGGATGCCTTCCTGTGTCGTGCCGCCCTGGGTGTCGCCTATATCGCTTTTCAGGGCTTCCATGAACCATTTCCATGCCGTTTCGTGGCCGTCGTCGAGGTAACTCGAAATAATCGAGTGGACAACCTTGCTCAGTGTCGAGCCGTGGCTCGTTCTCGGTTCGTAGTATGCGTAGTTGTCGCGCACCAGCTTTACCGGGTCGGGTACGGCATAACCGTTTTTTTCGAGGATCCGGGCCACTTCCGCAGGCGAAAGCGTGTAGAAGGTCATCAGCACGTCGGCCTGTTTTGCAACCTTGTAATAGTCGGGAGAGTCTCCTTCAGCCTTGAGAATGCGGTCCATCCGGTGGATATTGCCGTATTTCGAGCGGTAGTGCGTCCAGTCGAGCTCCTGGAGCGACATGTATCCTTCGAACTGTTCCAGAATATCCTTGCTGCCGAACGGAATATTCATGGAGCTGCTGATATCCCGCCATTTCTGCAGTTCGTCGAATCCGAGGTGGATTTTTTCGAGCAGGTTCCTCAAAACAGCCTCATCAATGGTTTCGCTGATTTCGACGGCTTTTTCGAAAAGCCAGGCAGCCATGATGTTGGTGTAGGCATTGTCCTTTACTCCTTCCATGCCGCTGCCGGGGAGCGTTTCATGGAACTCGTCGGGGCCCATGACCCCTTCGATATGGTATTTGCCGGTTTCCGGAGAGAGCGAGGCGATGCTTGCCCAGAATCGAGCAATTTCGAACATCATTTCCGTTCCGTATTCGTTGAGGAACCGGGTATCGCCCGAGTCATAGATGTATCGCCAGGTATTGTAGAATACCGCAATGGAGACATGCCGCTGCTTGCGGCTGAGATCGGGGCCCCAGGAGCCGCTTGTCGGATTGAAATGGATGACCTGGGTGTCCTCCTCTCCGTCGTCGGCGGTCTGCCAGGGGAACATCGCTCCCCGGTAACCATTCTCCCTTGCGTAGTTCCTTGCCGCATTGAGCCGGTTGTAGCGGTACATGAGCAGGGCTCTGGAGATATCCGGGAAGGTTCTGTTGAAGAACGGAAGAATGAAAATTTCATCCCAGAAGATGTGTCCCCGGTAAGCCTCTCCGTTGAGGCCTCTTGCCGTGATACCGGCATCGATGCCGGTGTTGTGCGGCGATGCCGTACCCATCAGGTGGTAGATGTGCAGGCGCAGCACCTTCAGGCTGAACCGGTCGCCCTCGATGACGAGGCCGTTTTTCCTCCAGATAGTTTCCCACGCTTCGGTATGCGCCTGAAGCAGTCCGTCGAAGGTCTCCTCCTGCTGCAGGGAGGCTTTTGCCGCTTCGAGCGGGTTGCCGACGCCATCGCTGTCGAGTGAGGTGTGGATGGCTACAAGTTTTTCGATGGTGCAGCTTTTCTCCGGGCTCAGCAGCATGCTGAAGGATTGCCCGATGAAGCGCTCCGTGGATGTAAGCGTCCGGTCCGCCTCGAGAGGCTGCCCGTGGCAGACCACCCTTGTCCGGGCTCCGGTTGCGATGCCGTAATGCGAATGGCTGGTGCGGACATGAAGAAAGATCGTTTCATTGTCGCTGCATGCCTCGATATGCTCGAGATGATCGGAGGCCAGCTCGCTGTATCGGGCGACCCCCTTGTTTTCAATGGTGCCGTCGATTGCCGAACGGAATGCAACCGATGCGGTGTAGTTGACCGGGCGGAGGTTGAAGCGGAGGGCGCAGCGGTGCGGGTTGGCCATGCTTGCAAAACGCCGGCTGCTGATTCTGCTTATTCTTCCGAGATTGTCCTGTATGACCATCTCCCGTTCCATGACGCCGTTCCGGAGATCGAGGTTCTGCCGGTAGCTGAGAATTTTCTCGGCGAAAGGGTCGGTGAACTCGCCGCCACCGATACTGAACTCCAGCGGCAGCCAGTTCGGGCAGTTCACGAAATCGTTGTTGAATACGGTCTGGCCGTGCACATCCGACGGGAGACGGTTGTAAATTCCTGCGATATAGGTGCCAGGGTAGTGATGCCGGGAGTTTTTCGAGCCTTCATAGGTTCCTCTGACGCCGAGATAGCCGTTTCCCGACGAAGTGAGCGCCTCCCTGAGTTTTTCGTCCCGGGCGGAGAAGCTGTTGTAGGTCAGGTTCCAGCCCTCTTTTTCGAGTCCCTCACTGAACCATGCCTCGATATCCTCAATCGTGATTTCCCCGAGGTCCCGGACGACGATATCGGCGCCCTCATCCCTGAGTTTCGAGCCTTCGATTTCGCGTGCAATGCCGAGGACCAGGCCGAAATTACCCCGTGAGCCGGCCTGAACGCCCGAAATGGCATCCTCGACCACGACGCACTCATGTGGTTCCAGCCCGAGATTGTGAGCTGCGGTGATGAAAATGTCCGGGTTGGGTTTGCCTTTAAGGTTCATTTCGATGGAAACCTCTCCGTCGACCCTGGTTTCGAAAAGATGCTCCAGTTCGGCAAGCTGAAGGATCACCTGGCAGTTGCGGCTCGATGAGGCTATGCCGATCCGGATGCCTTTGGCTATGAGTTTTTCGATCAGTTCAACCGAGGTTGTATACACATCGGGCCCCTCCCTGACGAGGATTTCGGTGAAGAGCGTGTTTTTCCGGTTGCCGAGACCGCAGACGGTCTCTTTTTCGGGAGTGTCGTCAAGCTCTCCGAAGGGCAGTTCTATATCCCTGGATGCAAGAAAGCTTTTGACTCCCTCCATGCGTGGTTTTCCGTCAACATATTTGTGATAGTCGTGAACCGGATCGAAAGGCACAAACGGTTCGTTGTTCACTTCAGCATAACTTTTCAGGAAGGAGTTGAACATCGATTCCCAGGCAAGGCTGTGCACTTTGGCCGTACCTGTGATTACTCCGTCGAGATCGAATATTGCGCCTTTAAATACGTTGCTCATTACTACACATTAAATGTTTGCGAGAGTTTGCCGAACTATGTTTTTACAGTGACAGAAGGCCGAGAATGGTCAGGAGAATATCGGG
The DNA here is from genome assembly GCA_013334435.1 of Chlorobiaceae bacterium. Taxonomy (GTDB): domain Bacteria; phylum Bacteroidota; class Chlorobiia; order Chlorobiales; family Chlorobiaceae; genus Chlorobium. The sequence goes on from JAAXXP010000031.1 coordinate 8,948, forward strand.
AGAAGGAACGGTGTAGCTGTTGGGACAGATCTCTTCCACCTGTTTTTTCAGTTTTTCATCCCGCGTTACAAAGACCGCCCAGACATCTTCGTACATTTCCACGGCTTTCTTCAGCATGGGAATGTCCGATGCGGTATCGCCGCAGACAAGGTTGGGTCCTGTTGCGGTGTCGATGCCGAGCTTGCCGCTGATGAAGGCAAGACCGTCCCCCTTGTCGAAATCCTTGATGGAGGAGCTGTCGCGGTTGACGTCTATGGTGAGAATGATCTCGATATCCAGTCCGGTGTCCTCGATGCGGAAATTACGGCCTTGCGGGTCGATTTCCCTGACAATGCTTTTTACTTTTTCAAGAAATGCCGAGGATTCATCGTCCCTGATGGATTTGCTTATGTCCTGCCGGGCTACCGTTGTCTGCCCGAACTTGATCTGCATGGCCGATCCGATAAAGTTGAACTTTTCGAAATTCGGATCCTGGAGCAGCACGTGAAGACGGTCGTTCAGCAGACGGATCATCTTCTGCTTGTTTTCCTCGATGGGATAACTGTTGAAATGCTCATCGAGGTCGATGAACTCACGACCCTTGGAACCGGCATACACAAAGGTGTTGCTTGGATTGATCGATACGTTGAGAATACCGAAATCCTTCAGCGGCGCAGAGGTGATGAAAATCGGAAAGCGGCAGCAGTTTTTTGCGAACCGGGTGATGAAGACGGAGTTGTAGATCGGCTGCACCGAAGAGCGGTAACGGCCGCAGTAGTTGTTGGTCGTTCCGTCGCGGTCGGTCACGAAGGCGTTGAACCGTTTTCCCCGGAACATGTCGATGCCGTGGTTGACATAACCGCGGAAGCCGGGAATGAATTTGGCCAGATAGTCGATGAACTTGTCTTCGCCGTATTCCAGATAGTAGATGTCTTTCTGGAGTTCGCGTATTTCGTAGGTCAGATCGACCTCGATCTCTCTCATGCCGTCGATGCGCAGAAGCCGCTGTCCGGTGTCGTCGTCGATGTAGATGGTTTCGAGGGAGTAGAGCGCGTTTTTAAGCGATTCCACGCAGGAGCGGCCGACGACCCGCTGCTTGATGATGTTTCTGACAATCGGTTCCCGCAGTTCCCGTGTTTCAGCTTTCAGACGGTAGAGTTCCTTCAGAGTCCGGATATCCTGCAGCGTGATCGGAGAGATGCAGGTGGTGAGTTGGTGCTCTTTGAGAATCGTTTCGTGCATGCGTAGCCGGTAAGGAGATGTGGATAGAGTAGGTCGATAACCAATCTAAGCAAAAACGCAATAAAAGCTTGAAAAAACTTTTCTATTAACGCCTGAATATCCTCCGGCAGTTCCCGCTTCCCGAAGCTTTTCCGTATCAGGATTTTCCGATGGCCGAGAACGCCGGAAACCGTTCACCGAGCGAGGCCACAATCGCTTTGTGCAGCTTTTCGGGATCGTCGAGCGCATCGAGCACGACGAAACGGTTTTTTTCCTTTTCGATGATACGGCGGTACCCCTCCCGCACTCTCCGGTAGAAATCCGATCCCGACCGTTCCATCCGGTCAAGTTCGTTTTCGTCGAAAGCCAGCGGGAGCGATTTTTCGGAAAATTTCCGCAACAGGGCGTCCTCCGGCGAAATATCCAGATAGAAGGTGACGTCGGGGCGCAGCGAAAAGGTGGAGAGCCTGATGATGGACTGGAGCATTTCGGCGTCGAGACCTCTGCCGTAACCCTGATATGCCGTCGTGGAGTCGAAAAAACGGTCGAGGATTACGGTTTTTCCTTCGGCGATAGCCGGAAGGATGACCTGCTGCACCAGTTCGGCCCGGCTGGCCGAAAAGAGCAGCAGTTCGCCGACCGGGCTGATGTCGTGGCGGCTTTCCAGCAGGATGTGCCGGATTTTTTCCGCGATTTCGGTCCCTCCCGGTTCTCGCAGCACGATCGGTTCGCACTTTTTCCCGGCAAGCAGCTTCTGCAGTTTTCTGATCTGTGTGGACTTGCCGGCGCCGTCGATGCCTTCGAAAGTTATGAGCATGGTGTTCCAGGATAAGGATGTTCAGAAAGAATGAACTCCCTGACGGTTTCTGAAAATTTTTCAGGGTATTCAAGCATCGGCGCGTGGCCGCACTCTGCAAACATGACCAGGTCGGAACAGGGGAGCTCTCTTTTTACCGATTCGGCTATTTTCGGAGAAAAGTAACGGTCGCGGTCGCCCCAGATGACCAGAACGGGTATGCGAAGCTCTCCGAGGCGTTTGCGCAGGCCGGTGCGGTTCATGTCGAGTTTCACGAGGTTCCGGTTCAGGCTCATGACCGTGTCGAAAGCCTCGCCGTCTCTGACGGCTGCGAGATTTTTGCGGAACGAGAGGGGATCGACGTTCTCTGTACGGTAAAATGCCGAGGAGAACATTTTTTCAGCCATTTTTTCTCCGGTCAGGATCTTTTTGAGAATCTGCCGCACGCCGGGAAGGCTTATGCCCCGGACCAGGGCAGGGACGTGGATGAACCCGTCCGTATTGCTGAGCACCAGCTTCCGGAATGTGCCGGGGTAGAGCAGCGCCGAGGCAAGCAGGTATTTGCCGCCCATGGAGTGTCCCGTGGCGTAGAGGGGTTCGCCGATGCTGTCGGTCTTTTCAAGAAATTCGCGGATCAGCGAGGCGTAGAGCTCGAGGCTGTAATCCGTATTGCGCGGTTTGTCGGAAAGTCCGAAACCGAGAAAGTCAAGGGCGAGAACCCTGAAAGAGCGCGCCAGGGATGGAATGACCTGCTCGTAAAAATCGAGCGAGGACGAGAGCCCGTGCAGGAGCAGCATGGTGTGTCCGGAACGCCCGGTTTCGATATAGTGGTGACGGTGACCTCCAAGGGTGATATACCTGTTTTGAGGAGCCATGACCGGGGAATGGGTTTACAGGCGATTGCGGGAAATACTCATCATATCCCGACTAAAATAATATCCGCAGGCAAAAATATCGCCGTGAACCGTTTTTTTCCTCGATCGTGTGCTGTTTTTTCCTCTTCGGGGAATTCAGTGCGGCTGTCCCGATGGCCGGATGACGATTTCATTAACATCGACATGAGGCGGTTGTGAAAGTGCGTAAAGTACAGCTCCGGCGACATCTTCCGGTTGAAGTTCCGGCGTGCCGGGTTTTTTCAGATGGTCCCAGAACGGGGTATCGACCACTCCCGGTTCTACGAGGGTAACGCGTACTCCGGTTCCGGCCATTTCGTTGCGTATGGCCTGCGCCATTCCGGTAACCGCCCATTTTGTGGCCGAGTAGAGGTTCCTGATCGAGGTGACCCTGCCGACCACGGAACCCGTCAGCAGAAAATGGCCCTTCGTTTTTACCAGTTCCGGCAGCGACAGTCGGGCTGTTGCTGCGGCACCGAACACGTTGACCATTACCATTTCCCGCCATTCATCCGGTCTGTCCTCCCCCCCCAGAAATGGCGAACCTTTCGAGAACCCCGCATTGGCGAACACGGCGTCGATACGGCCGAACCGGTCAAGGGTCGCGGCGATCATACGCTCCTGCGACGACCAGTCCGCAACGTCGCAGTGAACGGCGAAAGCCCGCTCCGGACCGATTTCTCCGGCAAGCAGGTCGAGTTTTGCGATGGAGCGTGCGGCCAGTACGACGCGGTAACCGGCATCTGCAGCCAGTCGCGCCGTCGCCGCCCCGATTCCGGTCGATGCTCCGGTAATGAGAAATACCCTGTTCTCAGCCATGGTTCCTGTGTTTTTGCATTAAAAGAAAAGTACTTGTAAACATAGAAATAATTGCAGAATTTTTCCTTAAACTGAGATAATCCGGGCAGGATTGCTATGCGGCAGTTGTTTTTCGTTTTTCATGAAGCGGGTTGTTCGGCGCAAGCCTTGGGGTTTTTCTCCTCTATTGACGGAAAATTCGGGTTGTTTCGCTAAAACATCTTGGCTGAATAATGAAAGACTCCGAAGAATCCTGGCTGGAAGACGCCGGTCAACAGCTTCCCGAAAAACAGGCGCATCACGCCGGGAAGCCCGGATCGGACTTTGCCCATGCCGGAAGTCCCTTGGACGGGGAGCGTGAAGCTTATCAGCAAAGCGTCCTTCGCGCCGTACCCGTAGGTATCGGTGTGGTCGTCAACAGGGTCATAAGGGATGTCAATCCTCGACTCTGCGATATTCTCGGCTACCGTCGCCAGGAGCTTCTGGGCAGGAACTCCCGGATACTCTACGCGTCCGACGAGGATTACCGGTATGTCGGCCGCGAAAAATACCGCCAGATAGCCGAATACGGTACCGGAACCGTCGAAACCCGCATGCAGTGCAGGGATGGCCGCGTCATCGACGTGCTGCTCAGCTCTTCCCCCATCGATAGCAGCGATCTTCTCAAAGGCGTCACCTTCACCGTTCTCGATATTACCGCAGGCAAACAGGCTGAAATACGGCTTCGCGAGAGCGAGGAGAAATACCGCAGTCTTGTCGAGCAATCGATACAGGGGATGATCATCGGCCGGGACAATCCGCCGCGCATCTGTTTTGCAAGCAAGCCCATGGAATCCATTATCGGCTATACCCCCGGCGAGCTTATGGCCTTTTCTTCCGAGGAGCTGCTCTCCATGGTTCATCCTGACGAGCGGGAGATCTATTACAGGACCTTTCGCGAACGGATTGCCGGCCGGCTGCAGCAGATTCGCCGGGAGTTCAGGATGATCCACAAAAACGGCCAGGTGCGCTGGGTCGAGCTGTTCGGAACCACCATTTTCTATGAGGGGGCTCCTGCGACGCAGACCGTCATGGTCGATATCAGCGAAAGGAAATATGCCGAAGAAGAGCTGCTCGAGAGCGGCGAGAAGCTGAAAAAACTGTTCGACAATATCCGGGACGGACTGTTCGTTCATGCCGTGACCGATAGCGGATCGCATGGCGTTTTTGAAATGGTCAACCGGTCGGCATCGGAGATTCTCGGCTACAGCGAGCAGGAACTGCTCGGGATGTTCCCTGAAGATATCTATGCCCCGGTCTCTCCGGATGCCGGCATCGCCCTTGAGATGAGCCTTCTCGACCATTCCGGAAGCCAGTTATTCGAAGCGGTTCTGGTTCACAAAAACGGCACAAGGGTACCTGTCGAGGTCAGGACATCGAGAATAGAACTTTCAGGCAGGGAGTGCACCATTTCAACGGTTCGCGACATAACCGGCAGAAAACGCTCCCATGAAGAGCTGAAGAAGATCGCAACCGCAGTGCAGCAGAGTCCCACGGTTGTCGTCATGATGAACGCCGAGGCCGAAATCGAGTATGTCAATCCGAGATATACGGAATTGACCGGTTACAGAGCCAGTGAGGTTTTAGGGAAATATCCCGCCATTATGCAGGCAGGTATGATACCCCGTGATCAGTACAACCGGATGTGGAAGACCCTCAAAAGGGGAAGGGTATGGCGGGGAGAGCTGCTCGACAGGAAAAAAAGCGGTGAACCCTACTGGGAAAACATCATTATCGCGCCGGTAAAAAACGATCAGGGGGTCATTGCCAACTATGTCGCACTGGCCGAGGATATCACCGAACAGAAAAGGCTCTGGAGCGAACTTGTTGCCGCCAAGGAAAAAGCCGAGGAGAGCGACCGGCTGAAAACGGCGTTTCTTGCCAATATGAGCCATGAGATCCGTACACCCATGAACGGGATACTGGGTTTTTCGGAACTGCTGAAAGATCCGCTGCTCAGCGGCAGCAAGAAAGACGAATATATCGAGCTTATAGGCCAGAGCGGAAGGAGAATGCTCTGCATTCTGAACGACCTTATCGATATTTCAAAAATAGAGGCAGGGGAGATTACCCTGCAGTATACGGACGTATGTCTCAATGAAGTTTTTCACGACCTGCAGGCTTTTTTCGAACCGCAGGCTGCCCGGAAGGGCCTCTATCTGCGTTGCGGCAAGCAGCTCGATTTTTCCGACTTTCATATCGAGACCGACCGGGTCCGCCTTACCCAGATACTGACCAATCTCCTGCAGAATGCCCTCAAATACACCCTTTCCGGAGGCATCGAGTTCGGCTGCACGAAAAAAAACGACCAGCTCGAATTTTATGTCAGGGATACCGGCATCGGCGTTCCCGACCATCTGAAAGAGAGGATTTTCGACCGGTTTCTCCAGGGGCATGCCGATGTCGCTTGCAAGCATGACGGCGTAGGTCTTGGCCTGAGCATTTCAAAATCGCTTGTGGAACTGCTCGAAGGGTCGATCCGGCTTGAATCTTCCGAAGGGAAGGGATGCGTCTTTTACTTCACGCACCCCTACCGGAAGGTCCGGCGTCAGGAGAAAGAGCGGAAGCCTCTCTCGGCGCCACCCGGACAAAAATTCAAACAAGACCTGTGCATTCTGGTTGCCGAAGACGACAACGTCAACCGGATATTGCTTGAGAAAGTGCTCGGCGGCAAACATATCGATGTCGTTGCAACGGTCGACGGCTGCCAGGCCGTTCGGGAGGTTCGGCAAAACCCCCGGATAAATCTTGTGCTTATGGACATCCGCATGCCGGGCATGGACGGATATGAAGCGCTGCGGGAGATCAAGGGGGCCAGGCCGGAACTGCCGGTTATCGCCCATACGGCCTTTGCTTTGCCCGAAGATAAAAAAAACGCGCTGGATGCCGGTTTTGACGCGTTTCTTACAAAACCGGTCAATATCGATGAGCTGTTTGGTCTGATTCGCCGTTTCACGGAATGAACTTTCAGTATGGCCGTTAACAGCACGTATTTCCTTTACAAACCGAAGCCAAAGGAGCAATCCATGCAGCTCAAAATCCTGATTGCCGGAACACTCCTGCTTGCAGCATCCGCATCCTGCGCACCTGCGCCGCAGGCGGGCAAGGAAAGCCAGCCGGCTGAAACCCTGATCGTCGAACCACTCCAGCCGAGGCAGGGAGAACCCGTTGCGCCCATTGCAGCGGGATCGGTCTCCAGTCCCGCTATGGCCGAACTCGGTAAGAAACTTTTTTTTGACCCCCGGCTTTCAAAATCCGGCATCATCTCCTGCAACTCCTGCCACAATCTCAGCATGGGGGGCAGCGACAACCTGAAATCCTCGGTGGGTCACAAATGGAACAAGGGACCTGTCAACTCGCCGACGGTGCTGAACTCGTCGATGAACCTCGCCCAGTTCTGGGACGGCAGGGCCAAAGACCTCCAGGAACAGGCGGGCGGCCCTATCGCAAATCCGGGCGAAATGGCATTCACCCACGAGCTTGCCGTCGGCATGCTGCAGTCAATCCCCGGCTATGTCGGGGAGTTCAGAAAGGTATTCGGGACCGATTCCATAACCATCGACCAGGTCACCCGGGCAATAGCGGCTTTCGAGGAAACGCTTGTCACTCCCGGATCCCGTTTTGACAAATGGCTTCTGGGAGATGACGCCGCCATAACGAAAGAGGAGCTTGACGGGTATGCACTCTTCAAGTCGAGCGGCTGTACTGCCTGTCACAACGGACCCGCTCTCGGCGGCAATTCCTATCAGAAAATGGGTGTCGTCGAGCCATACAGGGCAACGAGTTCCGCAGAGGGACGTTCGGCAGTAACCGGCAAGGACGCCGACCGATTCAACTTCAAGGTGCCCACGCTGCGCAATGTCGAGTTGACCTATCCCTATTTTCATGATGGTGAAGCCGCTACGCTTGCCGAAGCCATCGACGTGATGGGACAGATACAGCTTGGAAAGAAGTTTTCCCCTGAAGAGAATGCCAAAATCGTGGCCTTCATGAAAACGCTTACCGGAATCCAGCCTGTCTTCGAACTGCCGATTCTTCCTCCCTCTTCAGACAGAACCCCGGCTCCGGAGCCTTTCGGGAAATGATGCCCCCATATCGTTTCTTCACGGAAATCGGCCAAGGGCGCACATCTGTAGGTGCGCCTTTTTTTTTAACGCATGAAATATGCGCCCATCGGGAGGGAATGATTCGTCATGCCTGACTTCGCGGCTCTTCGGGACCCCGTCAACGGGCAAAACAGAGCCCTGGCAGAGCGCATAGCCGAACAGGAAGATATCCTTCGGCTTCTTTCTGAGCAGTTGCTGCGCCGGTGGCAGAGGGGTTCGAAGGGGCGAGCGGATCCGGATGTTTGCGCGGAAAGCGGCACTCTTCGTCGCTCAGGCAGGAATTGCCCATTTTGCAGCGGTTTGTATTTTTTCCCTGTTTGTTATCCCTTCCTGCCGTTTTTCGGGAGGCTGGCTTTTTTTGATCGGTCATTTGATTATTTTACATGCAGTTAGCTTGAGAATAGCTGTAATACTAATTTTCTTCGCTTTTCATGGTACCCCCTCCATGATATCAATGCGGTTTTTAACAGAGGTGCCTTTCGGTACATGGTTCAGCGTACCCGCCGATCATGCTGGGGCATTGATCGCCGGAACGGCTGTTTTGTTTTTCATGGTTTTCCGCAGAAATGGGGGCGTTTTTTTTCTGACGGTCTGCTCTTGCCGGGCTGCATCGTTCTGAAGTTTCGGGGCCGGTATCCGCAGAAGGGAGTACCGGCCGTTCTGTTTTTGTTTTTCGTTGACACAGCATCATCAAAATCATATCAATTCAACACCATGAAGAAAAAAAATCTTTTGCTGGCGGTTGCGCTTGTTCTGCTGGCTCCTTCGGCTCCCGCCGCTGCGGAACTTCGTTTCGGCGGTGAAGTCGGCCTCCGTCTGAGAGGCGAATTCACCGACACCGATTTCAACGGTTTCAAGGACAGTGAGGACGATCTGAGCTTCCAGTACCGTATCGGTCTTCATGCCGCAGCAGATCTCGGTTCGGGATATTTTTTCAAGGCGTTGATCCAGAACGAGGCCGGAATGTCGGGCGGCTGGCAGACCGTAGGGGAGAACAACACCGAGTCGTACGGGCTCGATGTGTCGAATTTCATTTTCGGGCGCGCTCTTGAAAACAGCATGTACATCCTGGGACGCCTTCCCCTCAGCAGTGTGGAAAACCCGATTTACGACGTGCTGCTCTATCCTACGCTTCCTTCGGATATTCCCGTTGCGACCTACAATCTCGACCGTTTCTTCGGCGGCAATTACAAGACGAAAATAGGTCCCGGCATGTTCAGCACCACCCTCGTCGTGATCGACAACAACTCCCGGGACGACAGCGCCGCTGAAGGCGACGGTATCTTCAACGACGGCTATGCTTTCCTGGCCGCATACAAGACGCATATCGGAAAAGTTGTCATCGAACCGGAGTTCGTCACGCTTCTGACAAACTGTTCGCCGGTCAACGAGTACGGTACGGTTTTCAAGCAGTCGGTAACCCCGATGGCTTTCGGCGCAAATGTGTCGGTTCCTCTCGACGACGCCACCATCGGGCTGAGCGCCTTTTACACCAGGGCCGACGACAAGGTTCCGAACACCAACGAGAATGTCGACTACAGCGGCTATCTGCTTCGTATCAAGGCCGAAAAAGGTCCTTTTACGGCATGGTTCGACTACAGTGCGGCAACGGACAAAAGCTCTTCGGTGGATGTCGATTACAGCAATACCTTTCTCTGGGCGCAGTACCGGATTCCGGTCTACGAATCCGCTGCCGGCACGTTCAACCTGACTCCGACGGTCCGCTATCTGACTACCTCGCGTGAAGCAGGCAGTTCGGACATCGACAACAGCCGTCTGCGAGTGGAGCTCTACAGCACCATGACGTTCTGATCCGCATTTTCTTTTCTTTCAGCCGTTCCGGTCTGCCGATACAGGGCAGGCCGGAACCGGTTTTCAGCCGGCAACGGCCACATCTTCCATCCTTTCGCAACAGGCGGCATCGCTTGCGCGCCGCGCCCCGCTGCCACGATCCGGCGCTTTTTGCAGACGGCAGCATAGATGCGTTTTTCCGGTGCCGGTTTTCAGCGGTACGGGGGAGCGTATGGGGTTTTCTACTGCAGGGCCCGGATCTTTTCGATGATGTTGTGATGCGGGTGCTTCAGGAGGTCGTCGTCGTGTTCCGGCAGGGTGACGTGCCGGGCAACCACTTCGAGCATGCGCTTTTCGAGATGCTCGGCGATGTCGAGTATATGGGTGAGATGGTGCTGCAGTTCGTAGTGAATGAACTTTTCGGCATGATGCTTTTTCATCCTGGCGAGCAGTTCGGCCATCATGGAGGGCTCGATGTGGCGGGAAACCTCGCTGAAATACTCGAGCGGAAGGTCGTTGGCGTAGCCGGTGGCCTGGTCAACGCCCATTTTCCGGCAGACACCAGCGGCGATGGGGGGTTTGATATGCTCGACCATGAGCGGGATCACCACGAAATGCGGGATGTATTTCACGATCATGCCGATGGCATGGTAGAGATCTTCGAAGCCGTCGGTTTTACGGCTTACCACCGCCCTGACATAGGCGGCAACGCTCTGCTGCTGGTTTGCCGGCAGATGACGGAGATCTTCGGGTACGGGAATGTCGGTCCATGCCAGCGCTTCCTGCAGTTCACTCATGGGATTGTACTCTTTAAGACGTCGCCGTTTTCGGGTTTGCTGTTTGAGATAGAACCTGCAGTTTATCAAAAAAAAACCGAAGAATGAACCCCTCGGGTCTCTTCAGGATTAAAACGGCAATGAACAACGAAAAACCATGGGTTGATTGGCTATATTGAGCGGTTT
>JAAXXP010000032.1 GCA_013334435.1 Chlorobiaceae bacterium
ACCGAAGCGTCGATAAGCGTATCGAGCCTGTCCTCGCCGCCTTTGCGGAAACGCACCACAAGCGGGTAATCGATGCCCCCCTCATTGAACTCCCTGACAAGATGCCGGTAGACGAACACCGGAGAGGCGGAGATGACGGAAAAAAACACCCGCTCGAAACCCTGCGTCCTGAGCTTCCGGGCAAGATGCACAAGCACCTCGGCCGGAACACGCTCTCCCGACTGCTCATGAAGAAAACAGAATTCCAGCGAACCCTGCGATCGGGAGTCGAGCCCCGTTATGAAATCGGGATCAAGCCGCTCCCCCTCCAGAATATCGAGCCTTGCCTTGGCGACCTTTCCGGCCATTCCGCACAACAGCAGCGGATCGGAGGTCGATGCGGTTACAGACCGGCCACACTCACCCAGCCTTGCAAGCAGAAGGTCGAGAGCGGCAAGTTCTTCGGCGCTGTCGATGCGCACGCCGACAAGTTCCGAACGGATGGCATCCGGAGCTTTTTCAGGGGCAAGCCGGGCGCTGATCTCCTGAAAAACCGCTTCGGCATCGGAAAGCCGGCTGCGGACTTCCGTTTCAACCCTCGGCATCTCGTCGCCTCCGGCATGGAAACCGGCAAGCAAAATCCGACCGGAAACTCTCTTCCTGTAGCTGAAGGGGTCGAACGGAGGAGGAGGCTCCGGGCGGGAACCCTTCCGTCTCTCGACAACATGCTTCACGGGAAGATGGGCGCTCTCTCCACGCACAAGATGGTAGTCGTTATATTTTTTTACGATCGCAAAACCTACCGGAACCTCGTTGACCGGGTCCTCGGTCAGGGAAACCCTGATGGTATCTCCAAGACCGTCCTCGAGAAGCGCGCCGATTCCCATGGCGGATTTAACCCGGCCTTCATCGCCGTCGCCGGCTTCGGTCACGCCGAGATGCAGGGGATAGGCGTGACGGAGTTCCCCGTCGGCCTTCTGAACGAGCAGCCGGTACGCCTGGATCATCACCCTCACATTCGAGGACTTCATTGAAAAGAGCAGATCGTAATAGCCGTTCTCTTCACAGATACGGGCGAACTCCAGAGCAGCCTCTACCATGCCTTCGTGAGAATTCCCGTAACGGCTGACGATCCTGTCGGAAAGGGAGCCGTGGTTGGTGCCGATTCTCATGGAGACACCGAGCTCTTTGGCCCTCCTCACCAGAGGAACGAACTCCGTGCGAACGGTATCCAGCTCCCTCCGGAACTCCTCTTCCGAATAACCCTCGGTCGAAAACTTCTGCCGGTTGGCATAATTGCCGGGATTTACCCGGATGTTCTCCACATACTCGACGGCTTTCATGGCCGCACGGGCCGAGAAATGAATGTCGGCGACCAGAGGCGTGTCGATCCGGTCACGACGGAGCTGATCCCTGATCTGCCTGAGGTTTTCGGCATCCCGCTCCGTAGGAACGGTAAGCCGGATGATTTCGCAGCCCGCCTCGTAAAGGCGCCGGCACTGCTCGACGGAAGCGGAGGTATCCCTGGTATGGGTATTGGTCATCGACTCGACCCTGACAGGCTGGTACCCCCCCAGCGATATGGGTCCGAAGGCGACCTCCCTGGTATAACGACGGCGATAGTGATACATTGAAAAACAAAAAAATTGACCTCGTGTAATTGACTGACCGGCTACTTGCTGCGGATAATGTAGAGCGTCTCCCCTTCCCTGCGGAAATTATACTTCTCCCTTGCGGCTTTTTCGATGCTGTCGGCACTGTATGCGTTTCTGATGCGCTGCTCGTTGTCGACAATGCGCTGCTGCTCCTGGCGCGAACGCTCAAGCAGCATACGATATTCGGCTTCCATCCTGATGCGCTTGACAAGCCCGTAATCGTCGAAGAGAAACCAGATAACGATAAAGCCGAACAAAATCAGAAACAGAAATTTTTTCGGACTGGAACTGATAAAGTCCCGTAACCCATAAAAAAGCTTCATTGCTCTATACCTGCTGGCTTGAGATTTGCTGAACCTGTTCTATCCGTAAAACGGCATATTTCTGCAGAAACGCAGAAGGAACCCGGATCAACGGGTTCCCTGCCTGCATTTTCTATACCCTGAAGGCCGCACCGCCGGGATACTTCGCCTGGCCTCCCAGTTCCTCCTCTATGCGGAGCAGCTCGTTGTACTTGGCCATACGGTCCGAACGCGACATGCTTCCGGTTTTGATCTGCCCGGCATTGGTGGCCACGGCGATCTGGGCTATGGTGCTGTCCTCGGTCTCTCCGCTCCTGTGGCTGATCACGGCAGTATATCCGTTGCGCTTTGCCAGGTCGATGGCCTGCAGCGTTTCGGTAAGGGTGCCGATCTGGTTCACCTTGATGAGAATCGAGTTGCCTACCCGGCGCTCGATGCCCGAGGCGAGCCGCTTGCTGTTGGTGACGAAAAGATCGTCGCCGACAAGCTGTACCCTCGAACCGATCTTGTCGGTCAGCAGCTTCCACCCTTCCCAGTCGTCCTCTGCCATACCGTCCTCAATGGAGATAATGGGATAGGCGCTGGCCCATTTTTCCCAGTATTCAGCCATCTCCAGGGAGGTCAGCTCCTGTTTGGAGGATTTCTTGAATACATAGCGCTGTTTCGCGGAATCGTAGAACTCGGAGCTGGCAGGGTCAAGTGCGATCATGACCTGGGCCTCGCCGAGTCCGCCCTTGTCGGTCGGGGAGCCCGCTTTATAACCCGCTTTTCCGATAGCCTCTATCACCAGCTCTATCGCCTCCTCGTTCGAGCGAAGGTTGGGTGCGAACCCGCCTTCGTCGCCGACCGCCGTGCTCAGTCCCTTGCTTTTGAGGAGAGCCTTGAGGGCATGGAAGATCTCGGCGCCGCAGCGAAGCGCATCGCTGTATGAAGCGAAACCTGCAGGCATAATCATGAACTCCTGGAAATCGACGGTATTGTCGGCATGAGCGCCGCCGTTGAGCACATTCATCATGGGAACCGGAAGCGTGTTGGCCATGGTGCCGCCGATGTATCGGAAGAGCGGCAGGCCTGAATATTCGGCGCCGGCCTTTGCACAGGCCAGAGATACGCCGAGCAGGGCGTTGGCGCCAAGCATTGCCTTGTTCGGCGTGCCGTCAAGGGCGATCAGCATTTCATCGATCTCCTCCTGCTCGGTCACCAGCATACCGCAGAGAGCCTCGTTGATTACGGTATTGACGTTGTCGACAGCCTTCAGTACACCTTTGCCAAGATAGATCCCTGCGTCACCGTCCCTGAGTTCGACCGCTTCATGAACTCCGGTGGAGGCTCCGCTCGGCACGGCAGCCCTGCCGAATGAATTTTCAGTGTATACATCGACTTCAACGGTAGGATTACCTCTCGAGTCAAGAATCTGGCGGGCAAGAACTTTCCTGATTATGGGCATAGCGGAGTATGGTTTTTGTTTTATGAAACAGGCGACAAAGCCGGACGGAAAAAGAGGTTCCTTTACCGTATCACAATGCATAAATTTATCCAATTTCCATGCGATTTCATTGCTGCCGCACCATCAAATAATGCTTTTTTTTGTTTATTAGATGATATGCTGTTTTCCGCCTGAAGAGACCCGACAGCACCAGACTTCTTTTATCCTGGCCCGCAAAGAAAACAGGTCGCCGTTGAAAAACCGTTGTGAGCGCTTCGAGATCAACAGAAACAGAGCGCAGAAACCGGAGTGTAGCGGACAGCTGCACGACGATTCCCGACACCGCCGCCTACGGCAAGCCGGGAGCATGCTCAGCAGGTTTTTCAGCTTCGCCTAACCATCAATTCAACCAAGGAGTGCCGCCATGCAAGCCGTCCAACCAGAACAACTGCGCAACATTGTCGTTACCGGCCATGCCGGATCAGGTAAAACCATGCTCTGTGAGTCGCTGGCCCTCTCGATGGGGGTGATCAACCGTCTGGGAAGCATCGACGATGGAAACACCCTCTCGGATTACTCATCCGACGAGATTCAGAGAAAGCACAGCCTCAATACCAGTATCATCCACGGCTTCTGGAACGACCATAAAATCAATATTATCGATACGCCCGGCCTTGTCGACTTCCACGGGGACGTCAAATCCGCCATGAGGGTGGCCGACACCGTGCTTATCGCCGTCAATGCGGCAACCGGCGTAGAGGTCGGCACCGATTCGGTCTGGGAATATACCCAGGAGTACTACAAGCCGACCATGTTCGTGCTTACCAAGCTGGACGCAGACCGCACGAGTTTCAATAACTCTCTGGAAGAGCTGCGGGAGCATTTCGGACACCTTGTGACCCCGATCCAGTTCCCCGCTGAAGAGGGGCTCGGGCACCACATCCTCATTGACGTGCTGCTGATGAAGCAGCTCGAGTTCAACCCGGACAAGCCGGGAAACATGACCGTATCCGATATACCGGCAGCCTATCTGAAGCGTGCCGAAGAGCTTCACCAGCAGCTCATCGAAGCCGTTGCCGAAACCGACGAAGAGCTGATGAACCGCTTTTTCGAAATCGGCACACTTACCGAAGACGAACTGCGATCCGGCATCAAATCGGCTCTGCTCACCAGAACGTTTTTCCCTGTATTCTGTACTTCGCCGCTGCACCTTATCGGAACCGAACGGCTGCTCAACGGCATTGTCAACCTCTGCCCCTCCCCGATCGAACGCGGGCCCGAGCATTCGCTCTGCACGATTGACGAAACGGAAAATCTTCTTGAGCCCGATCCGGAAGGCCCAACGGTTGCCTTCATTTTCAAAACCATGTCCGAACCCAGGGTCGGCGAGATCTCATACCTGCGCGTTTATTCGGGCCATATCGAAACCGGCCACGAACTGATCGATGTACAGACCGGCCAGCTTGAAAAAATCGGTCAGGTATACACCATGCTCGGCCAGAAAAAAATACCTGTCGAAAAACTTCTTGCCGGCGACATCGGCATGGTTGTCAAGCTCAAGGACGCCCATACCAACGATACGCTGACCGACAAGGGGAAAAACTGCAGGATCAGTCCGATAACCTTTCCTCAGGCGGTTTTCGCTTCGGCAATCATCCCTGTCGCACAGGGTGACGAAGAGAAAATTTCCGCCGGACTGCACCACCTGCATGAAGAAGACCCGAGTTTTTCCATTGTCCATGATGTGGAGTTCAACCAGACGATCATCAAAACCCTTGGCGAAACCCATCTCGACATCATCATCAGCCGCCTGCAGAACAAGTTCAACGTTCAGGTCGAGACCGCTCCGATAAAAATACCCTACCGGGAGACCATCCGCGTTGCCGCGACGGCCCAGGGCAAATACAAAAAGCAGTCCGGCGGCAGAGGACAGTACGGCGATGTCTGGCTGAGACTTGAACCAAAAGAGAGGGACAGCGGTTTCGAATTTTCAAGCGAAGTTGTCGGAGGAGTGGTCCCCACCCGTTATCTGCCTGCAGTCGAGAAGGGGGTCAGGGAGTCCATCGCAACCGGCATCCTTGCGGGCTTTCCGGTTATCGATCTCAAGGCCGTTGCCTACGACGGGTCGTTCCATCCGGTCGACAGCTCCGAATTCGCATTCAAGATAGCGGCCAGCATGGCATTCAAATCGGCATTCGAAAAAGCCAGGGCGCTTCTGCTGGAGCCGTTCTACTCCCTGGAAGTCTATGCTCCCGAGCAGTACACCGGTGAAATCGTAGGCGAAATTTCAAGCAGGAGAGGAAAGATTATCGGCATGGACACCGATGCCCGTTTTCAGATCGTCAAAGCACTTATTCCGCAGGCATCGCTCTCCTCATTCCACCACTCCCTTACGAGGCTGACGCAAAGCAGGGCGAAATACTCCTACAGCTTCAGCCACTATGAAGAGGCTCCCCAGGAGATCATGCAGGAGATCATTGCAGAAAACCGGCAGCACTGAGCCCATTTCGGGCGCCATTCTCCGGAAAGGGAAATACCTTCCGGAGAGCGGTGCTCAAAGCAGTCCCACAATCGACTTGATTTTCAGCCACCAGACGATCCAGACCGCCTCACGGATATTTTTTCTGGTCATTTTCGATTGCCCCACCGTCCGGTCGGTAAAGACAATCGGCACCTCCCGTATAACGAACCCTTTTTTCCAGGCCCTGAAATTCATTTCGATCTGAAACGAGTATCCCTGGGAATTGACCCGCTGAAGATCGAGCGTCTCAAGCACTTTTCTCCTGAAACACTTGAACCCGCCGGTAGGATCGAAAATGGGCATACCGGTAATCATTCGGGTATACACGCTTGCCAGCTTGGAAAGCACCAGCCTGCCGAGCGGCCAGTTAATCACATTGACCGTATTGTTCACATATCGGGAACCGATCACCAGATCCGCCGAATCCATACCGTCGAGCAGCACGGCAATCATTTCGGGGTCATGGGAGAGATCGGCATCCATCTCGATGACGAACCGGTACTCTTTCTCGATGGCGTAACGGAATCCTGCAAGATAGGCCGTGCCGAGCCCGAGCTTGCCGCTTCTTTTCATGAGCCTCAGACCGGGCTGCGTCTGCTGCAGGGCAGTTACGATTGCTGCCGTTCCGTCAGGCGAGTTGTCGTCGATAACAAGAATATCGAGTCCCGACGGGTAGAGGGTGAAAACCTTTTCAATCACCCTCGATATATTTTCGGACTCGTTGTAGGTTGGAATGATGACAAGCGTATCCGGGTCTCCGCCTCCCGGCGGAAACGGATTGGATTCATCGGTGGAGGTTATCGGCAGTGGCATTTCCGGCATAGAACAATATCTTAAAAAAAAAGCATTGCCCGAGGAACAGGGCAATGCTTTTGATGTATTTCATGCAAACCGTCTGCGGTTCCTAGCGGACTTCCCGATGAAAACGGTGGAGAAAGCGCAGATCGAAATCGAGCCTTTCGGGAGGCGTATACGAGAAGTCGAGCACCTGTCCATCAGGCAGAACCTCGATCAGGGCTCCCGAGGGACACTCGTCGCCGGAGAAACATGCCGAACAGGAGATGCAGGCAACCTGATCGATGTAACATCTGAATCCCCCCTCCTGAACATCGCCGTAAAACTTGTAGCCGATGGCATTGACCTTGGGCGGACATTTATCGAGACAGAGTCCGCACCCTACGCAGAGGTTTTCGATAATGAAATAGTGCTTTTTCGCTCTTGGAACGGCAGGTTTCGCAACCGGCGCACCTTTTGCGGCGGGAACGGCTCCTGCTGCCGGAGCGGCGGGCTTTGCCCCCGGTGCCGGTTTTGCGCCTGCAGGCGCCGGTTTCGGGGCCGGCTTCGGAGCGGCTTTCTTGACAGGAAGCGCCGACTCCTGACGGATACCGGTCCTTCCGAGATTGACATTCAAGGCTTCAAGGCGAGGCTTTCCGGATGGCTGCTTCGGCGCTGATGCCTTCGGTTTAGCCTGATCCTGCTTTGCAGCCGGAGCCGCGGCTTTGGGTGCGGCCGGTGCTGCTTTCGCTGCTGGAGCGGCAGGCTTTGGAGATATATCTGGCTGTTTAACAGGCTCGGCCATAAAAACCCTCCTCTTAAATTGACAATGGTAAAAGTATTAACAGGCCAAAAGAGATCCGGAGGGTTTTTGAGGCCCCCCGGGATGGACTATACTCAGGCAACCAGCTTGATCAGGAAGTCCACAACCTGTGTAAGCATCTGCTGTCCGGATACGGCGGCATCAGCGACAGGCGGCGGAAGCGGAGAGTCTGTCTGATAGAAACCGTTACCGATAAAGAGGAAGACAAGCATAAAGGTACCGCCGAAATACAGGAAGGTACCGGCAAGCTTCGAATCGGAAATCGTCAGCACCGGGAAGCGGAAAGATACGTCCCTGTTGAGGAACTTCTTGCCGAGCCAGCGTATGGTGCGGGTCTGGATGTCAGCACCTTCAAGACGGGAACCGCGATCCTCAAACCATACGGCAAAGCTGATGAACCAGATCAGGTGACCGATCATGAGAATCGTCGAGAGATGCGAACTCGAGAAGATCGTCACGGTCTCTGTCCAGAAATAATAGAAGATGCCCGAAGTATAGTGATGAGCCAGGCCTGCAACGGAATCCCATGCCTTCGCATCGGCAACCGGCACACCGTACATCATCGAAGCGATCCATGCTCCGTCGATATACCAGCAGACAGCTGAAAGACCCTTGACTCCCCAGAGCATGGCGAACCAGAGCTGATCCTGAATGGATACGCCGCAGGTACCACCGTAAACCGGTCCGAGACAGGGGAAGGAATAGGAGTTCTTTTTAAGACCGAGATCATCCCACAACGGAGAGGTGTGCGAGAAGAATGCGATACGCACGAGTGCGATAAGCGAGAACAGCGAGCCTGCAGTAATGACATGAGCCATAACCCAGTCGTTGATGCTCGGATCGGCAAACATCCACTGGAAGACAGGAAGCGGTTTCAGCCAGTAGAACGACATCATGATGTTGGTGCCGAAAATATTCAGCTCGCAGATGGTGTTCCAGACGATAACCGCATAGACGGAAAGCATGGTGGCGAAGCAGAGCGCCATGACGGTACCGAGAATCTTGACCTGGACTTCCTGGTCACGGCCTTTGGTGATCCAGATGGACTTGATCTGGTTGTACAGACCGTTCAGCTGAATCTTGAGGAGATACTGACCGCCATGATAGACACCGGCAAAAACATAGAGAACGCCGCAGATGATATGGTTGAAGGTAATCAGGTTGATGACCACCCTCGACATGCCGAATGCCTGGCCGTTCTTCGGAAGAATGGCGTAGGGAGCGAATTCGGCGAATTCCTTCTTGCCTGACAGGATTCTGCCGCCTTCCTGTACGAAGTCGTAGCTGACGCGGTTGAAGGGCTCACCGTAGAGGTAGAATACGAGGTTGTCGAGTTCCTTGTAATACGCGTGGAAGGATGGCTGCTGGAAAGCAACGAAAGCGATGACGCCGAGTGCGATGTTGATGTAGCCGATAGCGGTCAGGTGAACGGAAAATGCCGCCTTCATGTCGTCATTGAGGTGAATGGCTGCATTGGGAGGATTGTTCCACCAGTAGATGCCGAGAGCGAAGAAAATGACCGCGAACACGAACGACATGAACGGCTCTGAATTGATGGTCTGGAAATCGGGTACGGGAGGAATGCCGAGAGCGAACCACATCACAAGACCCCAGCCGAGAAAAAGCAGCGACATGTATACGGTGTGAGGTCCAAGGGCATCCTTGTATGTCTTCGCGCTTGTGCCGTTGAAGGCCATATCACCGAACTTGCCGAGAAAACGGAAGTCGCGGAAGTTGCCTGCCCTGCCGGTGAACGGGTTGGTCAGGTTGTGCGTCCAGTGCCTCCATCCGCCGAAAAGCAGAATGGAACCGGAAATGACATGCAGAAGAGCCCAGCCGAGAAGGTTGATCGCCGCCTGTTCGAGATCGGCGGTTTTTGTGCTGTAGGTGTCGATGCCGAGAGAGACCATCCTCGGCTTGATGGTAAGATAGAACCAGTTATCGTGAAAGCCTGCATAACCGCCAGGGAAGACCTGGATCCCGGAAATGTAGTAGATCGCCATGAGAAAGCCCATGACGCCGAGAAGTGCAAGGTGGCCGCCGACTACCTGTTCGTCGTCCAGCTTTTCGGTATCAAAGACCTGATACCACTTCGTGGTTCTGGTTTCTGTTCTCTGGAACAGAAATCTCCTCATTTTGGCAGCGTCCTGTTCCTTGATAACGGATGGAGCTCCGGGTGCGCCGTTTCCCTTGGGAGATGGAACATTCCCCTTGGGAGGTGGGACAGATCCCTTTGGCTTGACTCCTGCAGGATTCACTTGTTCAGCCATTGTATTCTCTCCTTTGTTTGGTCGTATTTCAGGTTGAAGAAACCGAAAAGAAAATCTGTGCGTTGTGCCTTGCAATGCCGGTAAACACCGGTCCGGATTTCAGATAAAAAAGCACATGGTATCAATGCCGCTCTTGAATGGCATCCGCCGCTCAGGCCGCGCTCATGTGCAAATCTCAAAAAATCAGCAAGGAATACAGAACAAATCTATCGCTATTGCCGTTACCTGGCTTATGCCCGACAAATCACTTGACATAGTAGCAGACAAAATAAGAAAAATTATTTAATAATAAATTTTTTTGGCGCGGCTTTCACCCGCAGCGGCTGTATTTTAGCCATTCTAACTTGTTGAAAACCCTGGTGGTTCATGGAATGCACCCCGGAGAATACACTGAAAACAGACCACGAAACAAGCGGCAGGTAACGGTATGCAGATCAATTTCACAAAGCTTTCGGGAGCCGGAAACGATTTTATCGTCATCGACAACAGGAGCAGGGCCCTGCAGCTCACCGGCGACCAGATCAATGCCCTGTGCACGAGAAGAACGGGAATAGGAGCGGACGGCCTCATTCTCATAGAACCATCGGCTCGTTTCGACTTCAGCATGAAGTACTACAATGCCGACGGACTTCCGGGATCGATGTGCGGCAACGGAGGACGATGCGCGGCTTATTTCGCGCATGTCGAAGGAGTCCCGTCCGCCGAAAAGGGGCGCTACGCTTTCGAGGCCAACGGCAACCGCTACGACGCAGCCATCACCGGACCGGAACAGGTTAGGCTGCACATGCTCGACCCTCGGGATTTCCGTGACGGACTGCCGGTTGAGGGAGTCACCTGCCATTATGTCAACACAGGGTCACCCCATGCCGTAATCTATACTTCCCAGGGGGAGCTCGACCGTATCGATGTCTATAACGAGGGCCGCGCCGTAAGGCACAGAACGGATATCTTTCCGGAGGGAACCAATGTGAACTTCCTTGAGATAACCTCTCCGGACAGCCTCAGTGTAAGGACATTTGAAAGAGGCGTCGAGGACGAAACCCTTGCCTGCGGAACCGGAGCCGTTGCAGCAGCACTCATGAGCTACCGGCTTGGAAAGGTGACCTCTCCCACGGTGAAGGTGAAAGTCCGGAGTGGTGCTATTCTTGAAGTCTCCTTCAGTGAAAATCTGAAAACCGTAACCCTCTCCGGCCCGGCAAAAATCATCTACCGCGGCACGGCCGAACTTCCTTAACCGCCACTTCCCGCGATGCCTGGGGGAATGCTTTCCCGCAGGGCATCCACGGGGAAATGCTCGAAAAAACGGAAAATCCTCCCTATCTTTGTTACGGCAACAGCGGTGAAGACCCCTGTGACGACAAAATGAGTGTCGTCGGCTTCGGCACCGTTATCCTCTTCGAGCCCTGAACAGGCTGATCCCATAGTGCCTGCGCGACTTTCTTGCCCTGGTTAAACCACTCGAGCCATGACCGAAAGAACCGAATCCAGAGAATGCACGCTTCCCGATATGCTTATGCAGACCGGAACCCCTTCGGAACGAAACCCGTTCGTCTCGGCCCGTAAACAGCTTGACGAGGCTGCCGCGATCATGCAGCTCGATCCCGCCACCCACGAACTGCTCCGCTGGCCGCTCAGGGAGCTCCATGTCACCATGCCGGTTAAAATGGATAACGGCTGCACGAAAATCTTTCATGGGTTCAGGGTACAGTATAATGATGCGCGCGGGCCGAACAAGGGGGGCATCCGCTTTCACCCCGACGAGACCATCGATACGGTACGGGCCCTGGCCGCATGGATGACCTGGAAAACAGCCGTCATGGATCTGCCTCTCGGAGGAGGAAAAGGAGGGGTGATCTGCGATACGAAATCCATGTCGAACGGCGAACTCGAACGGCTCTCGCGCGCCTATATCCGCCAGGTCGGTCGCATGCTCGGCCTTGAAAAGGATGTTCCGGCGCCCGACCTGTACACCACGCCCCAGATTATGGCCTGGATGGCCGACGAGTACTCCTTTATGCAGGGAAACAACGAATTCGGAGTCATAACCGGAAAACCCCTCCCCCTCGGAGGGTCTGCAGGCAGGGGAGATGCCACGGCAAGGGGAGGAATCTGCTGCGTCCGTGAAGCTGCCGGGGTAGCCGGTCTCGACCTTTCCGGCCAGAGGGCTGCAATCCAGGGATACGGCAATGTCGGCAGTCATGCCCACAAACTTGCCGCCGAACTGCTCGGCATGAGGGTGGTCGGCGTATCGGATTCAAAAGGCGGCATATACAATCCCGAAGGTCTCGACCATGCGGCAGTCAGCGCACACAAACAGGCTACCG
The DNA here is from genome assembly GCA_013334435.1 of Chlorobiaceae bacterium. Classification (GTDB taxonomy): domain Bacteria; phylum Bacteroidota; class Chlorobiia; order Chlorobiales; family Chlorobiaceae; genus Chlorobium. The sequence goes on from JAAXXP010000032.1 coordinate 12,075, forward strand.
GCTCGGTAACCGGCTTTCCCGGAGCCTCGGCTGTATCGAACGAAGCGCTGCTCGAACTCGACGTTGCCGTACTCTTTCCTGCCGCGCTGGAATCGGTGATAACCGGCCTGAACGCGGAAAACATCAAGGCGAAAATCGTTGCAGAACTTGCAAACGGCCCGACCACTCCCGAAGCCGACAGCATCCTCCACGGCAGAGGGGTCATGCTTATCCCTGACTTGCTCTGCAATGCCGGAGGCGTCACGGTCTCCTATTTCGAGATGGTTCAGAACACGTACGGGTACTACTGGGAGGAGACTGAGGTTCAGCGGCGGCTTGAAAAAAAGATGAAAACCGCATTCCGGAACGTGATCGACACCTCACGAAGGTACAGCGTGCATAACCGCCTCGGCGCTTACATTGTAGGAGCAGGGCGAGTGGCGGACGCGATGAAGCTGAGGGGGTGGGTATGAGTACGTCCGGTTCGAGGGGTATATTATAATATATGTTCGAGGATATCGACGACGCTGCGTACGCAGGGAGTGCATACCGTGCTGCAATACCCGTTATCCGAGTAAGCCTTTCGCCCCTCCTCGGTCATGAGCTCGCAGCCGCTGAGGAGGGTGCTGCAGCAATAGGATCCGTGCCGTTCGGCAAACCGGCACATGAGCTCCCTGGTCTTTGCATACGCAATGCCTGAAGCAGACCGGTCGTCGCCTTCCCCCCGGCCATACCGTGCGCCGATAACCATCACGCCGCCGGTCACGGCGCCGCAGACCTCCTGCATCCGTCCAATTCCCCCGCCGAATCCCGAGGCGATCTTCAGCGCGGTGTCCCCTGCTATGCCGAGATCGTCGCTGAACGAAAACAACACCGACTGGGCGCAGTTGTACCCCTCGGAAAAAATCGAAACCGCCCGTTCACTTCTTGTCATCCTGTGTTCCAGTCAAAAGATTACCGTTTTTCATGCCATCTTGCCACAGCCGGGCCACAGGCCGAAATCGCTCTGGAAACAGCACCGCGCGACAATGCGTTACCCCCGTTTCAGGGGAATGCAGATATCGACAAACCACTTCCCTTCGGGATGCTCCGCGCCATTATTGCGATACAGCTCATAGCATGGCCTGTCGTCACACTCGTATCCGCTGCCAGCCAGCCAGGCGAACGCGTCGTTCCAGGCCTGGGGAAAGCCGTCCGAATCGAGTTCGAATCCGCATACCGCATAGGAACCTCCGCTGATTACCTGCAGGCCGATCTGGGCGTCGGTGACGGTCCCCGGAGGAACGCTGACGCAGGCATCAACCCTGCAGTTTTCCGGCGAGGTCACTTTCGGATCATCCCAATAGACCCCGAGCACCACTCCTCGGTCGAAGTGGCCTTTCGGGCCCGCCCACCGCGCCAGTTCATCGAAAGCCTGCCCGCAGGTCTCCTTGCCGTAAGCCCCGATCTTGCGCACATACGCGACGGTATACTCCGGCATCTCCTGTATTTCTGTTTTCATCTCTTTTCTCCAAGGTTGCATCGGCAGATTTTCGAACTCCACGGAAGCAGTATACGCCGTATGCAGCGATAAAACGTTTTCATCGTTGCCGTGTTCATGTTTCCTCTCTTGCTTTTCCGGAATGCTGGCGAAAAGCTTTGGCAAAATTCCGGGAACCCGAGAAACCGCAATCCAGCACTGTACCGGTAACCGTGTCCCGGCGATCTCTTCAAGTGTAAGCCCCCCGGATCGCTGCTGATAGAGTTCATTGCAAGGCATACCCGCCTGCGGTACTCCATTGCCGTATCCCGCATTACCTCCATATGACCGTTCAGATATGATGCCTGGATAACTACACCGACCATATCCCAATGTAGAAAAAACCGGAAACACATACGCAACCGGCTCCATCAGGAAAAAGGCTGGCCGCATCAGTTGCTGCAACTACGAGGCCGCCCGTTTTTTCCGTCGCCACTCCCAGGGAGGAACCGGCCGGGAATCGGCCCACAGACCGCTGCGCCGCTCGAATGCATCGAGTTCCGAGCGCCCGTAGGAAACATCCCGGGAGTACTCCCGGTACCACCAGGCATATCCCTGCCTGACCAGCTGGAGATTGACATTGGTTCCGCCGATATAGACAACCCCGATGAGACGCCCGTACCGGTCCCGGTCCGTCACCTCGATCCTGACCGCTTTTCCGAAAATCAGCGAAGAAACGTACTGCTTTGCCTTGCCGCCGTATGGCTGGGCTTTTTCGGGAGTATCGATATGGGCAAGACGGATCACGTGGCGCTCGCGGACGGCGTCGAGCAGTTCGATGGTGTCGCCGTCCCTTACCCCCACGACCCGCCCTTCGAGCATCCGGGCATCTGCAGGAGATACCGGGAAAATAATCAGCAGAAAAAAGAGAACAACGCAGCGAAAAAACGGGTAAACCATTACTGATGAACTACTTGAAATTTCACGAACAGACAATTGACGGCGGTTCCACAAAAAAACAGCTTCACCTGAAGGAGATGTCGGCATCGGCGCACAGCCGGCTGCATTCACCTCGGGGAAGCCTCAAGGGCGCTCTGTTCGATATAAGCCACGATATCCCCTACGGTCAGTACCGGAAAACCATGCAGCCTTGAAAAGGCAAGGGTCTCTTCGGTGCCCGCCATGGTGCCGTCGGGATTGGTCAGCTCGCAGAGCACCCCGGCGGGGTTCAGGCCGGCAAGTCTCATGAGATCCACCGTGGCTTCGGTATGGCCGGGACGTTCGAGCACCCCTCCCGGCCTTGCCCTGAGGGGAAAGATATGACCTGGACGGCGGAGATCGGATGGCCGGGCATGTCCGGCGGCGGCGGTTCTGACGGTTTTCACCCGATCGGCGGCGGAAACTCCTGTCGTAACCCCTTCGGCGGCCTCGATGGAAACGGTGAATGCGGTCTGAAATCCGCTGGTATTGTGCTCGACCATCATGGGAAGCTCAAGGGAACGGATCTTCTCGTCGGTCATGCAGAGGCAGACGATACCGCTGCACTCCCGGATAAGCATGGCCATCTGCACAACCGTGACTGACTCTGCCGGAAAAATGAGATCGGCCTCGTTTTCACGGCCGGGATCATCGGCAACCAGTACGCCCTCCCCTCTGCGAAGGGAAAGAAGAGCCTGCTCGACACGGGAAAAAGCACTGCCGGATTGTTCTGAAAACATCTGATTCATGGCTGCTGTATTAAAAATTGCATGAATCAGGGCGCAGGAATACCCTTGAGGCATTCTCATTCTCTTTCGTCCGGACTCTGACCGTCGGCCTTGGCTTTTCACCAAATCTGCTGACCTTCCGCCATGCAGCGGAAGCGCTCGCGGGCTCTCCGGACAAGTCGCCCGGAATACCGCCGGTGGGGAATCACACCCCGCCCTGAGATAGCACGCTTGAAAAAAACGACAGGAAAAGATAAGCGCCGGAAATCGATCTTCAAAGCCCTGAAACTGCTGTCCGTCATGTTTCTTGTTGATGTGCCGCTTCTGAAAACTTTTTTGATCCTGCCATGCATGAACTTTTTTCCGCTTCGGAAATGTTATTTTCCGGCAGGGCAGTACCCGGAAACTGCATGACGTTGCCTTACCGCCCTGTAAAACACGTCTGACAAACTGAAAACCAACCATAAAAGGAGAAAACAATATGCAGAAATGGGTATGCGTGCCTTGCGGCTATGTCTACGATCCCGAAGTAGGCGATCCTGACAGCGGCGTTGAACCGGGAACCGCTTTCGAAGACATTCCCGAAGACTGGGTCTGTCCGGTATGTGGCGTGGATAAAACCCTGTTCGAGCCCTACGACGAGAGCCGCGCCAGGTAATTGCCATGGAAGCAGACGCAGCGCCGGAATGGGCGCTGTTTCTGTTTTCCGCTTCCTGCCTGCCTCAAATCTCAGTGCCGTCTGAGCAGGGCCTCTATCCTTTCGGCAAACTCTTCAAGATTGAACGGCTTGGTAATGTAGTCGGCCGCGCCGAGCTGCAGCCCTTTCTCACGGTCTTCACTGCCATCCTTGGCCGTAAGCATGACAAGAGGGATATCCCTGTACCCGGGGTTGCCCTTGATGAGAGCCGTCAGTGAGAAACCGTCCATTCCGGGCATGGCGATATCGACAACCAGCAGGTCCGTTTTTTCACCCCGGCCCAGAATGTCAAGAGCTTCAGCTGCATCTCCGGCCGTGAGAACGGTAAACTTTCTGCCGAGATTATGGGCAAGAAGTCGTCTGATGTTCGGAGAATCATCGACGATGAGTATGGTATGCTGTTTCATGAGCGCTCCTGTTTACAGGCTTCAGGTTTTCATCAATAACGGCAGTCGAACCATGAACATCGTGCTCTGGTTCGGGACGCTCCGTACCTCGACCGTTCCGTCATGAGCCGCAACGATCTCCTTCACGATGGAAAGACCGAGTCCGGTTCCATCGACGGCCTCTCCGGGACGTTCAACCCTGAAAAATTTTTCAAATATTTTCTCGATATCCTCCGGAGGAATTCCCGGCCCGCTGTCCTCAACGCTGAAAAGCGCCGAGCGCTCGTCGCAGGAAAGACGGACCTGAACGAGACCCCCTCTCTGCGTGAATTTCAGCGCGTTGCCGATGATGTTGATGGCTACCTGTTTCAGGGCATCCTGATCGGCAAAAATATGCTTCATCGGCGCACTGACCTTCAGGCGCAGTTCAATATTTTTTTCATCGGCCTTGATTTTCAGGCTGCGGCATACGTCCGAAATGGTGATCGACGGATCAATACCGGTTTTTTTGTAGGAGACCCGCCCCGAATCGATTCTGGAAATCATCAGCACATCCTCGATCAGGGCGGAAAGCCGTTTGCTCTCATCGTGAATGATCGAGATAAACTCCATCCTGGTGTCCCGTTCGAGCTCGTCCTGTTCCCGGAGAAGGGTGCCGGTAAATCCGAGAATCGAGAAAAGCGGCGTACGCAGCTCATGAGATACCGTGGAAATAAAATCGTTTTTCAGCCGGATATTTTCCCTGACAAGCCGGTCTGAACGCTTCTGCTGGGTAATATCACGGAAAATCCCTACAAAACACCGGAAATGCTCCGTCGTGAAGGTTGCCGAACTGATGTGCACATCGATGCGGATTCCCTGCCGCGTCACGATCTGGCTTTCCAGCGTTGCCGACTGCCCGGTGCAGGCTTTCCGGAAATAGGCCACACCCTCATCGCGAAGCTCTTCAGGATAAAGATCCCCGATATGCAGACGGGAAAACTCCTCGGGGGTATAGCCGAAAAAGAGCTGACCCTGGCGGTTCCACTCGACGAGAACACCGCTTTCAGCATCGGCAACAACAATGGCGTCCGGAATAGCCTGAAAAAGGTCGAGATACTTTTTCCGGTTTTCACGAAGCTTCCGCTCGGTCTCCTTCAGTTCGGTAATATCGACCACGATCCCCCTGAACCCGCCGGATCCGATCCTTCCGGTGATCGGCGAAATGTAAACCAGCGCAGGAAATCCGGAGCCGTCTCGCCTGAAGACCGTAAATTCGTGAGTACCCGGAGAACCTGACGTTTTTCTTGTCCTAAGACCGAGCCTGAGGCGGTTTTTATCTTCGGGAGCAAAAAACTGCAGGGCATGGAGACCCCGCTTCAGCTCTTCCATACTGTAGCCGAAGGTACTGAACCCTGCACGGTTTGAATAGGTGATACAGCCTTTGCTGTCGGTTTCAAAAACCGGCTGCGGCAAAAGATCGGCCAGGTCCCTGAATCGCTGATTACTTTGCAGAAGGGCTTCCTGGTTTTTTCTTGCTTCCGTAATATCCTGGATAAACGCAAGAATATGGGTTACCGACACGCCCTGGCTCGCTACCGGGCTGATAATCGCATGTTCCCAGGCAAGTTCCCCGTTCCGCTTCTGATTGAAGAAATCCCCCTGCCAGACCTGCCCTGAAACGATGGAATTCCTGAATTTCTCCGACAGACTTCCCGGCCGGGCGTCATCATCGAAAATATTTTCCTGAGGCGCACTGCTGCCGGTCAGGGCACTCCGGAAAACGGTGAACGACCGATTGGCATACTCTATACGCCCGTTGTTATCGGTAATGACGACCGCCACGGGGCTCTGATCCACTGCTGCAGACAGCAGGCGAACCTTCCGGCGGAGAGAGGATTCGGAAAAAGCGTTTTTCAGTACGATTTGCAGCCGCCGGGCATCGACAGGCTTGGTCAGGTAATCATACGCGCCCATTTTAATGCACTGCACAACCTTATCGATATCTCCGGAACCGGATATCATGATAACCGGAAGCGCATCGTTGTTCTCCATCAGAAAACGCAGCACATCGATACCATCTTTTCCCGGCATCGTGATATCGAGAAGAAGCGCGTCGAACGGAGATGACTGCAGCAGCGAAATGGCCTCGCTCCCAGAGGACACCGTAACCGGATGATAACCGAGCCGGCCGACAATACGGGAAACCGTCTCCCGAATGAGCTCGCTGTCGTCGGCAATCAGAACCGTTGTGTGATCGTCAGCATGCGGCATACGTCAGCAGATTGGAGCGTTGCCTGGTAAATACACGGATATGGGAAGAACCGGAATCGCCCGTGACGGGCATTCCCTGACAAAAGGCACTGTCCGTCTCAGTCGCAGAAAAGCACCTTGTACTCCCTGCTGACAAAGGTATTGGCAAGACGCCTCAGCTTCAGGGCGCTCTGGTGCTCTTTTTCGAGCACCTTCCATCGGTGCTCGTCGGTTGATTCCTTTCCTCTGAGCTTCTGGTTCTTTTTTGTCTCGTAATAGGTCAGATCGATGTACACCCCGAGGTCGATGCCATCTGTTGAAATGGCGTAAAGCCCGTCAATGATGAGCAGTTGAATGGGGAAAAAATCGGTGATCAGGAGATCGACCTCTTCGGTGATGATATCCACACAGGGCATACTCGCCTTGCGGCCTTTACGAAAATCCTCGATATTGCGATGCAGCCAGGCATGATCGTACTCGTCGGGGCCGACCGACTCGAAATTGTTTCGCTCGCGCTCCTCGCGCCTCCGCTGCGGCTCCACCCTGTAGTAGTTGTCGGTATGAAGAATCTTAACCCTTATCCCCTCTTTTTTCAGCACAAGGGCAAGCGAATGGGCCAGCTCGGATTTTCCCGCACCGGACTCACCCGAAATAGCGACAATGAAGCGGTATCCGGGACACGTTTCGGCTTTTGCCTCTCTTTCAACAAGCACCCTTTCGGAAATCGCCTCGGCGGCCTTCTTGTGTTTGTTGCTGATAAGCAGAATGTCGCTTAACACGGCATTTGGGGATTAATCATGTTGCAGG
>JAAXXP010000033.1 GCA_013334435.1 Chlorobiaceae bacterium
GGAGGAAACCGCTATGGCAGTGAATCTTTTGGATATCGTCACCAAAGAGCTGTCCGGTGAAAACGCCGGAAAAATAGCAGCCTTTTTAGGCGAAAGCAGTTCCAGCGTCACAGGCAGCATCGGCCCCGCTGCTGCGTCGGTAATAGCCGGTCTCATGAGCAGGGCGTCGGCTCATGACGGTGCGCAGGACATTTTCAGCCGTATCAACAGCGGCGGGTACACCGGTGATTTCCTGAAGCGCTTCAGCGGCATGCTTGCCGGAAAAAGCGGCACCGACGATCTGCTCAAGACTGGCAGTGATCTGCTGTCGTTTCTGTTCGGCAGCAAACTCGGCAATCTGGAAACGGTTGTTTCATCGGCGACCGGCCTGGCGAAAGGATCTTCGTCGTCCATGCTCGCCATGCTTGCGCCGCTCATCATGGGAATACTCGGCAAGCAGACTGCAGACGAAAATCTCGATTCCGCAGGCGTGGTGAAACTGCTGGATTCCCAGAAAGATTTTGTTCAGAGCGCCGCACCTGCAGCTCTGTCAAACGTTCTCGGACTGGCAAGCCTCTCACAGCTTGGCGGTTTGCCGCCATCGGCGCCGATCGGCATTCCCGGAAACATCCCTGCGTTCCTCAAAGGACTCTGGCCGTTCCTGCTCGGGATAGCGGCAATCCTGCTGCTCCTGAAAACCTGTAATCAAACGCCTGTGAAGGAAACGCCTCCTCCTGCAGCCATTGCTGTCCCCGATACCACGGCGGCAGCTCCGGATACCGCTGCAGTCGCAGCACCTGACTCTGCAAATGCGCTCGGCGCCTTCGCCGAATACGAATTGCCGAACGGAGTAAAGCTCAACATTCCGGAGTTCGGGATAGAACGGAAGCTGATCGCCTTCATCGAGGATGCGACAAAACCGGCAGACAAGGAGACCTGGTTCTCGTTCGACCGCCTTGTGTTCGATACCGGCAAGGCGACGCTGAAGCCGGAATCGCAGGAACAGATCAACAACATCAACGAAATCCTCAAGGCATTCCCTGCGGTCACCCTGAAATTCGGCGGCTATACGGACAATGTGGGTAACCCGCAGGCCAACCTGAAGTTGTCACAGGAGCGGGCGGAAGCCGTCATGGCAGAGATCGTGAAACTCGGTATCGACAAGGCCAGACTGGCCGCCGAGGGCTACGGGGACCAGCACCCTGTTGCGGACAACGCAACCGAGGAGGGACGGCAGAAGAACCGGAGGGTCGATTGCCGGGTCGCGAAAAAATGAACGGATCGGACTGGATTTCTGTTCTTTTTTCAATTGCCCCCCGGATATGCCGGGGGGTGCAATCGAACGATCAGAAGCATGCGGCACTACTCGAGCGATATTTCGATTGTTTTCGGAGGCGGTGCCGGTCAGGGGATCCAGACCATAGCATCAACTCTGGTGAATGTGCTCAAGCGGAGCGGTTGCCATGTGTTTGCGTGCACGGAATTCATGTCCCGCGTCAGGGGAGGCAGCAACTCGACCCAGGTGCGCATCACCGGCAAGAAAAGGCATGCCTATGTTAACCGGATCGATTTTCTTTTTGCGCTCAACGCCGATGCGATCGCACACCTGAAAACACGGATCACACCGACGACCATGGTGTTTGCCGATAAAAACCAGGTAGAGAGCGCCGATCCGGGTCATCTGGTGGACACGCCAATCACCGCGTTTGCCAGACAGGCCGGTAACCCGATCTATTCCAGTACCGCGGCCGTCGCCGTGGCACTCGGTCTTCTGGGTATCCCTCAGGGCGGGCTCGATAACTATCTTCGCGAAATTTTTGCCGACAAGGGTGAATCGGTCGTTGCCGACAATATCGAAGCCGCCCGGCTCGGATACGCTTTCGGACGTGAGACCGCTTTGCGCGAAGAGATCGAGGTCGAAATCGCCGTTGAGCCGGAAAAAAACCGGCCAAAGGAGTTGCTTCTCGACGGCACCGCCGCCGTGGGAATCGGCGCCGTTGCCGCCGGATGCACCTTCATCTCCTCCTACCCCATGTCTCCCGGCACCGGAGTGCTGACCTTTCTGGCCCAGAGATCCCACGAGTTCAGCATTGTAGTGGATCAGGCCGAGGACGAAATAGCCGCCATCAACACGGCACTTGGAGCCTCATACGCCGGAGCGCGGGCGATCGTGACCACCTCCGGGGGTGGATTTGCGCTCATGGAGGAAGGAATAAGTCTTGCCGGCATGACCGAGGTGCCGCTTGTGGTGCACCTCGGTCAGCGACCGGGTCCGGCAACCGGCATGCCCACCCGCACGGAGCAGGGCGATCTCAGCCTGGTGCTCCATGCCGGACACGGCGAATTCCCCAGGGTGATCCTGGCGCCAGGCACCTTTGCCGAAGCGATACTGCTGACCCAGCGAGCCTTTCAGCTCGCCGATCGCTACCAGTTGACGGTATTCGTGCTTACCGACCAGTTTTTCCTCGACTCGGCAGGCACGGTGCCGGAATCCGCCGTCAGAAAAGAACCCATCGAACGCCATATCGTCGAAACGGACGAAGAGTACATGCGTTACCGCTTTACCCCTGACGGACTTTCTCCGAGAGGCGTGCCCGGCTACGGAAAGGGAATCGTAAAGTGCGATTCCCATGAACACGACGAAACGGGACATCTCACCGAAAACTTCGAAACCCGCCGCCGCATGGTTGAAAAAAGGCTCAGGCGCATCAAAGCCCTTGCTGCGGAATCCCTGATGCCGGAACTGGTCGGAGGATCGGCGGATGCGCCGAACATCGTTGTAGCCTGGGGATCGAACCGGGGCGTGCTGGAGGAATCGCTCGACACGCTGCAGCGCGCCGATCTGGCCGGGCTGCACTTTTCCCAGCTCTATCCCATCAATCCCTCTGTCGCTGCCCTTCTGAAAGGCAAAATCGTCACCGTGCTCGAAAACAACGCATCAGGACAGTTCGCCGATCTTCTGCATCGGGAGCTCGCCGTAAGCACGGCACACAGAATTCTTAAATGGACCGGCGAACCGTTTTCGGTTGAAGAGGTCGTCGAAGCACTCAGGGAGATTTGAGATGAAAACCCCGTCGCCAGCGAAGCCGAACCCGTTCGACATGCCCAATAAAGAGATGGGCTGGTGCCCTGGATGCGGCAACTACAAACTGCTCGATGCACTCAAGGGTGCGCTCATCGAGCTGGGCATCGACCGCCGCAATCTGGTCGTCGTATCGGGCATCGGACAGGGAGCCAAAACACCGCAGTACCTCAATACGAACATGTTCAACGGCCTGCACGGCCGCTCACTTCCTGCGGCTCTCGGCATAAGGCTTTCGAACCGGAATCTGACGGTCATCGCCGAATCCGGAGACGGGTGCATGTATGGAGAGGGGGGCAACCACTTTCTGCACGCCATACGCCGTAACTGCGACATGACACTGATCGTGCACGACAACATGATTTACGGACTCACCAAGGGGCAGGCATCACCCACATCCCTGCCGGGCATGAAAACACCCGTGCAGATAGACGGCGTCATGCTCGAACCCTTCAATCCTCTGGCGGTCTCGCTGGCGCTGAACGCGCCGTTCGTCGCCAGAGCAAGTGCCGGGGATGAAGAGGAGACCAAAGAGATCATCAAGCAGGCAATATCCTTCAGGGGATTTGCCGTGGTGGATGTGTTCCAGCCCTGCGTGGTGTTCAACAGGCTCAACACCTACCAGTGGTTCCGGGAAAACACCTACTACCTTCCGGGAGATTACGACCCTGCCGACCGCATGCAGGCCTTCGCGAAAGCCGTCGAAACCGAAAAACTGCCTCTCGGCGTCATTTTCCGCGAGGAAGGACGTCCGGTATATGAAGACCTGCTCGGCATCGGCAACACCCCACTCCGGTCTCAGGAGTTCCGGGAGGAGGCTTTCGAAAAAATGATTGCCGAATACCGCTGAGAAACCCGCCCGCTGGGGCGGTGCATCTTATCATCGGGCATAGGCCACGGCTGCAGCGCATTTCCGTCCGAAGGCTGTCACAACAAACAAACGTGAGTGATTCGACATGAAAACAATTGTTGCCATAACGGCACTGGCATGCATCAGCATCCTGCCGACGCCAGGAGCCGGTGCGGCATCGCAGGACAAACGCACCGAACAGGTACGGTTTGCCGGAAACGCCGCATCGACGCTCATCAGGGGAAAACTGAAGGGCTATCAGTACATCGATTACCGGCTGGAGGCGAAAGCTGGCCAGACGCTTGCCGTAACCATAACGACAACCAATCCGCAGAACTGCTTCAACGTCAACCCGCCGGAGAGCGAGCAGTCGATGTTCGTCGGAAGTACTTCCGGAAACAGCTTCAGGGGCATGCTTCCCGACGACGGCAGCTACACCGTCCGCGTCTATCTGATGCGCGCAGCGGCGCGACGCAACGAATCGGGCAGCTTTACGCTGAAAATCGGGGTGACAGGCAAACCCATTGCGGCCCTTTCCGCAAAGGAGGATGCGCTCATTTCCGGCACACCGTTCCACGCCTCGGCCACAATCGTCGCACGCCATCCCTTCGACCCTAAGGCTGTTTCCTGCGAGGCTTTCGTCATCCGCAGGGGAACCGACGGAACCGCCACCGTAGAGACCCGTTTCGCGGGCGGCATGAAACGGAAGATCCTGTTCGTGAAGGGCATACCTGCAGCCTCCGATGCGCCCGATCCGGTGACCTACACGAAAAAGGGCGATCTCAACACCATCAGCCTTGGGGACGACGAGCGGTATGAGATACCCGATGTTCTCGTCTTCGGAGACTGATCGAAATACCGGACAGGAAATGAACGGGAAACAGCACCGCTTTCCGGGTGCTCAGGCCAATGTCAGTAACCGGAAACAGGCGACTTCAGCGACCTGACATAGAGAACGAGCGACCGCATCTCCATCGAATCCAGAGGCAAAGCCTTTCCCTTCAACTGCCCTGTAATGCAAATGTTGATGGTTTCGGCGAGCTTCGGATTCTTCCATGCATACTCAAGACCCTTTCCCGAAGGGTGACAGCCGTTACAGCTCATTGAATTGGTCGAACCGCCCAAAACGGGGTCGTTGAAGAGCTTTTTGCCGAGGGCGGCCGAAGGCGTATCGGCAGCCATTGCGCTGCCGAAAAAAGCCCCCGTGGCAGTTACGAGCATCAGGGCGCTCACGCTTCGCAGTATAGGGTTCATGATGAAAAGATTTATGTCCGCAATCCGGAATGAAGGGACTCCATGGGCAATCTCCTTCCCTTCCGTTTTTCCAACCTGAAATGCCTTTACCTGGTTCCAGGCATTTCAGCTGCAGCGTAAAACATTCAAAAAAACCGTTCATTGCAGCAGCATCCACAACCGGCACCGATCTGTCTATTCCCCGCACCTTCACATGACGCCGTATTTTAAAGCCCTCTCAAATGACCTTTTTTTAACAGGATACTCACCATTCTTTTCAAAAAAGATCGTTACCTTTTATTAGTTGACAACCGTCGTCGTAACCCTCTCCCGCTGTTTCTGTTTTTTTCGGCTTGAGGACCAAAAACAGCTGAGAAGTGCAGGGGTTACATCGACCCATGATTTTTCACTGTCCCCGAATACCTCAGCATCAGAATGGAATCCCCGGCCTTGCAGGGACGGCGAAGATTCCCGCCTGACCGAAGTATGGGTACAAAATGTCAGGCCATTTCAACGCACCCCGATTCAAATAAGTACCGATAAACCATGAGTCTTTACTTTAATACCTCGTTCCTTCTGCATTCGATCGATGCATGGGAACAGGATCGCAAAGAGCGCTTCAATCTTGCAGCTCTTACGGATTCCTTTCATGAATCCGTTCCCGTACTCGACTTTATCGACTGGAAAATCACGGCCGTTGAACGTGGCTATACGGAAACAGTGCTCCCGCTCAACCCCAACTCTTCCAATCAGTATATCACCCATCAGGCAGCCCTGATGCTGCTTGCCGCCGATTACACCGGAGGCATCGCCCTGGCGTCACTGTTCCATATGATCCCGATTATCGGTTTTGTCCCGTCTACCGATGACAACGCCGCCTATATGTGGGGAGCAAAAGCCGCCATTCAGTGGTTTGCACCCAGCTGCCACAATCTTACCTGCAAAGCATCGATAGACAAGAGCAAGTGGGAAATGCTGGCAAAAAGATATGCGGAGAGCAAAAGAGTCATAACCACCGTTCCGATAATGATGTACAACGGGGAGAAGCTCGTTGCCCAGGCTGATTTCACCTACTGGGCACAGGACATCAACGGCATGAAAAGAAACGCCTTCGATGTGGAAAAAATCAATGTACTCTACGAACACAAAACGAAAACAACAGCGAAGCTCATTGTCGGGCTGCGTGCCATGGAACAGGAAAAACCCGTCGAGGAACGGCGCTTTGACGACCCGTACGCCTTCATGCTTGCCGGCAAACAGGGCATTACCCTTGCAAGGCGATTCAGCATGGACACTCCGTATCTGCAAAACATGGTGACCGCCAGAACGCTCCATCTCGATGCAGCCATCATACAATTTGCACAGGGGAAACCGGCATGCAATGTCGTCAATATCGGTGCCGGCTACGACAGCAGGTTCTGGCGACTGAATGTCGAGAACGCGACCATTTACGAACTCGACCTGCCGATCATGCTGAACGAAAGAAAAAGGATTTTCGATTACAGCAAAAAAAACACCATACGCAACATCGACATCGACCTTACGCTCCGGCCGATAGACGATGCGCTGCGGCAAACGGAGGATTTCGATCATGAACTGCCGACGTTTTTCATCTGGGAGGGCGGGTCGATGTATTTCCGGCCTGAGGAGATCGATTTCATCCTCACCTCAATCACAAGGATGATGACACAGGATTCCTGTTTCTGGTTCGACTATGTTTCGGAGGATCTTGTCGAGGACGGCACGGGCGTGAAAGCTGCTGAAGACTTTATGAGAAACATGCGCAAAATGGGAGAACCGTTCGTCAATGGGTACAACGATATCGGAGCGCTTGCAGAAAAATACCACCTCGCCCTGGAGCAGAATATCGATTCCGGAGCCGTACTGGATATTCAGGAGGATATTTACGACCATTACCGCTTCTGTATTCTGAAGGGAAAATAACACTCATGACCTCCCGACATACCCCGACATCGTCTCTCCTGAAAAAAGGAGTGGATTTTCTGCGCAAGGATTACGACCGCAACGAGTTCACCATCGAGATGTCCCGATATGTCGGCTTCTGGGCTCACCCTCTTTACTATCTGATATGGACGGCAATCCTGCCGCAACCTTTTGAATCTCCCGCCTTGCGGTTCTCCTCCGCGATCGCCTTTATTCCTCTGTTTTTCGCCAAGCGCTACCCCGTCCGCCTGAAGCCCTGGGTGAACCTCTACTGGTATCTGTGGCTGACCCTCACGCTGCCGGTAGTCTTTACCTATCTGACGCTGATGAACAACTTTTCGGGCATGTGGCTGATATGCGAAACCATGATGCTGCTGGTTTTTATCATCTTTATCCCGAACTATTTTCTTCTGACGTTTCTGCTTGCAAGCGGTATTGCAATCGCCTATGCCGGTTTTTTTCTCTCCACCGGAACCCACCTGGCAATAACCACTGAAATCATTGAATACCTGCTTCCCCTGCCCATGGCTATTCTGCTTGGGTTGTTGTCGGGCTTCACCATAAAACAGGGGGAAATGGCCCAGGAGAGAAACCGTGTTCTGCAATCTCTGGCAGGCAGCATCGCGCATGAGATGCGCAACCCTCTCGGTCAAATCCGCCACTGTCTGAACAGCATCCAGAACCAGCTACCGATCTTTCACCAGGAACAGCGCGCCGAGCAGCTGAAAAAGGAGGAACTCGACACGCTCTACGACAAGGTGGCGCACGGCCAGATGGCCGTAAAACGGGGGATCCAGGTGGTCGACATGGTTCTCGGTGAAATCCGCGAAAAACCTGTCGATCCGGAGAGTTTCGCCTATCTTTCCGCAGAAAGGGTCATCCGCAAGGCGCTCGACGAGTATGGCTATGAATCGGAACATGAACGGAAACGCGTTCATCTGGATACCGGTGAAACCTTTATCTTCCGTATCAATGAAACGCTTTTTGTTTTTGTCCTTTTCAACCTGCTGAAGAATGCGCTCTTCTATCTCAAAAGCCATCCCGAGAGCGAAATCACGGTTCGTCTGAAAAAGGGGGCGCAGTTCAACTATCTCTTTTTTCGCGATACCGGACCGGGAATTTCAAAAGATGATCTTCCGCACATCTTCGAAAGTTTTCACACCAAAGGAAAAAGCAACGGCACCGGGCTCGGTCTGGCATACTGCAAGCGGGTAATGAAGGCTTTCGGCGGAAACATCCGCTGCGATTCCGTACACGGGAAATACACGGAGTTCACCCTGCTTTTCCCGTCTGTGGAGAGTGGCACGCTGGATGAGTACAATGCCCGCACGATCGCCGATGCATTGCCCGATTTTCAGGGAAAAAGGCTTTTGCTTGTCGACGACGAAGCCATCTATCGCATGACGGTCAGAAAGTATCTGCTCCCGCTGCATGTCGACATCCACGAAGCCGCAAATGGCAGGGAGGCGCTGGTCCTTGCTGCCGGAAACCGTTATGATCTCATCATCATGGACCTGAACATGCCCCTGATGAACGGCTACGAAGCGGTCGAAAGAATGCGACGCGGAGAAGCGGGCGTCGCAGCTTGCGCAACTCCGGTGATCGCGCACAGCGCCGAACCTGCCTATATCGCCCAGGCCAAGACCGAAAAAGCCGGAATGCAGGCGCTGATATCCAAGCCGTGCAGCCAGGCCGAATTGATCAACGCACTGCGGGCGACACTGTATGCCGTTCCATCCGGAAAGCCCCTGAGCGGTAAACTCGACGGAAAAAGAGTGCTGCTTGTCGACGATTCCGCCCTGAACCGGAACCTGCTTGCACTGAGCCTGACGGATGCGGGGCTGCTGGTAACGGTGTCTGGAAATGGAGAGGAGAGCTGGACTATCCTGCAGAAACGACAGATCGATCTGCTGATAACCGACATCCGGATGCCGGGCATGGACGGCCTCGAACTGACAAAAAGAATCCGGGCAAGTACCGATCCGTACCTGGCCAGATTGCCTGTCGTCGGCCTCAGCGGTGCGGCGGAAGAGGAAGCTGCCGCAAGAGCGGCGGGAATGGATGCATTTCGCCTCAAGACAGACAACCCGAATCTGCTGCTCGCCTCGATCGGCAAGCTCCTTGCGTCCAGGTCTGCAGCGCCCCCTGAAACCACAAAAGAAACGCATACCCCTTCGGCGGCAATTTCCACCTTCTATGAATTTACGCCGGAAGAGACGGAGAATCTCATAAAAATGTTTCTCCAGGAATTCACCGATACCCCCGCACGCATGAGCAAGGCTCTTGCCGATAACGATCTCGAGAGCCTGCGCCAGCAGGCCCACAAGCTCAAAGGCAGTTCGGCCATGCTGGGGATCGAACGCCTGCGACAGGCGGCGGAAAGCGTGGAACGAAGCTGCCGTTCCGGCATGACCGGAGACCTTGCAGCACAGGTGGATCAGGTCGGAGTTGCGCTGGAGGCGTTTGCAGGGAAAGCTCGCTGAAGCTGGATGAGGAATAGCCCCACGGCCACACACTATCTGAAACACTCGATCGGCCACACGCCAAGAGCCTTGTCGGCATAGGCTCCGCCTTCCTCGCTGCACCCTTCAAGCAGCAGATGATCCGGTTCGGGAAGGGAAAAAGGAGGTTGCTGGAAATTCAGGGGCCTCCAGTTACCGATCTCGATATCGGCATTGATCCTCCAGCTCCCGGTGAAAGTCGTCATCACGACATACCGGACAGGACTTCGTGCGACATTGCGGAACACGTCCATAATGTCAGTATAGGGCAGATGTACCAGACAGTCTCGGCAGAGCAGCGCGTCACCGGCGGGAAGAGGGTCTCGGGTGAGATCGAGCACGCGGAATTCCGCATGCGGGAAAGACTCACGGAACAGGCTGCGGTTACGTTCGATCACGGCAGGCACGATGTCGCCGCCGATATAGTGTTTGAAGGGGTACCCGATACTGCTGAGCCAGAAAAAGTCGCCGCACGGGATATCGAGCAGCGTTGCAATATCGAGTTCCCGAAGCAGCGAGGGCAGCTTCCTGCGAAGCTCCGCCGTAGCATCGAGCTGGGAGCCTACCCCTGAAAAGGATTCATCGCTTGCCCATAGATTGTTGCGGTAAATGTAGTCGAACACATCACGGGCGCCAAGCCCGCGCAACGCGTCACGAACTTCCGCAAATCGGCGCTCGGCGATTGTCTGCGGTCGAATGGACATACAAGTTATTGCACGATAACATCAAGGTCAAAAACACATCAGGCAGTCAGCAATCCTTTATCCTGCCCCTAAAGAACCCGGCCGAGCACCTCGACGATGCGAGTGGCGGCCGCGCCGTCCCATTTTTCCGGAATCTTGTTGCGCCGGGAACTGTCTGCGTGCTCTCCTGCATGCAGGATATCCTCAATACGGCTCATGATATCCTCCTCGTCTATCCCGACAAGCACATTGGTGCCGATTTCGATGGTGGCGGGACGCGCGGTGTTGTCCATCATGGTGAGACAGGGCACGTTCATGACTGTCGATTCCGCCTGCAGCTCTTCGGAATCGGTGATGAGCAGTACCGAGTCCCTCAAAAGCGCCAGCAGACCGGCATGGCCGGGATGTGCAATCATCACGAGCCCCTCCACCCTGCTGAACGCCTTGTCCAGCTTGTGCTGTTTCATGAGTTCCTCAAGCCCGGCGGCCAGAGGCACAAGAACGGTGGTCAGTCCCGACATTTTCTTCAGCAGCCTGAGGGTCATTTCAAGAGGCTCCCGGGCGGCAATGGTTCCGGCAGGGTTGAGGAGCACGAGCGCATACTTTTTCGGCTGGAGACCCAGTTCCGCGGCAAGGTTTGCCCGTTCGGCCTGCTCCATCAGGGCGACAAGCGTGTCGATGGAAAGGTTACCGGAAAAAAAGACCTTTTCATCGGCAACACCTTCGTTGATCAGGTTGTACTCGCCGCTGTGCTCGCTTATGAAGTGCAGATCGGCTATGGAATCGATAAGAATACGGTTGATTTCGTCGGCATCGGAACGGTCGTGAGAACGGAGTCCCGCATCGGCAACGGCAACCGGTATACCTGACTTCGTTGCGGCGAGTGCGGCCCCGAGAGCGGCATTGTCGCTTCCGCACACCATCACGAGCACCGGCTGCTCCCGGGCGATAACGCTTTCCATGCCGGTTATAACCGAGGCAAGCTGCTGAACCGGAGATTCGTCGCCAAGGGTAACCGTGCCACACGCATCGCCGATGCCAAAACAGGTCGAAAGCTCCCGGCTGAGAGGCTCCTCGGTTTTCGAGGAGGCAAAAACAGCAAGAGGTCTGAAGGTTCCGTTTTTTTTCAGCGCATTATATAGGGGGGCAAGTAAAAGCGCTCCGGGCTTGCCGCCGGCGGCCAATAGTAATTTTTTCACAGTAAAAACAAAGCTTTGTTACATTAGGATAAAGATCTGTTCGCAAACACCCGTACAGATTTCAGAGTTTCAAGACACCTGCTTGCATTGCCGGACTGCTGCTTTCGATTGCGGTACAGGCTCCAGGAAAAACAAATGATTCAATGAGAAAAGTTTCTTCACTACCGCTGCTCACCGCTTTTCTGCTGCTTTTTATGGCGGCATCCGTCCCGGTCCCGGTTCATAATACACTGCAGGCGGAACAAAAGAAAATTATTCTCCTGAACGCCGATACCATCGAAGGTGGCGAAACCGCCACCGGCGGCACGCCGCAGCCCTTCCGTTCGGTGATCGGGAATGTGCGTTTTCAGCACGGCACCGTAACACTGACCTGCGACCGCGCCACCGACTATGAAGCGGAAAAGAAGATCACGCTCTCGGGCAACATCGTCATAACAGACAACGAGGTCGAGGTTTATGCCGAAAACGGTGTCTACTACCCCGACACGGAGCAAGCTGAACTGACGGGCAACGTCCGGGGAAGAATGCTCGACGGCAGCCTGATGGCCAAAGCAAGCAAAGCCGTGATCGAAAAAAAGAACAACCGGCTCTGGCTCTACGATGATGCCATCGCCTGGGGAAAAAACGAGCAGCTCAGCGGCGACATCATTATGGTGCATGTGAAAGAGAGCGGCGGAGCGAAAAAAAAGCAGACAATCGATGAGGTTCAGGCGCACCGGAATGCACTGCTGGCGGCAAGGGATACGCTTTCGACAAATCCCGTGCTCTACAACCAGATGAGCGGCGCGAAAATGGTGATCACCATGAACGACAACGCAAAAATCTCCGGCGTGACCGTTACCGGTCAGGCCGAAAGCCTTTTCCACCTCTACAACGAAAAGAACGAGCCCTCGGGCATCAACTATTCAAGCGGAAAGGTGATCCGGATGTTTTTCATCGACGGAAAACTCGACCGGGTGAAGGTGACCGAAAATGTCGAAGGAAAGCAGTACCCCGACTCCTACCGGGGAAACAGTAAAATCAATCTGAGAAAGTTCGTCTGGAGAGAACGGGAAAAACCGTTTTAACCGGACCAAACAAAAAAGCCTCCCCGTTCTGCGGGAAGGCTTCGAATAATAATCAGACCTTTACCAAGCAGCGCTTATTTGGCGAAAGGACAGGTACCGGTGGAACAGCCGCCGGAAGGCGCTGACGGGGTTGGGGGCGCACCCTTGCTCCCGCAGTAGTCGGTGCCGTAAAAACCGGAGCCCTTGAGCACAAAACCTCCCGATGCGCTGATCACCCGTTCCAGAGCCTCTTTCTCGCATTTGGGGCATTTGGTGAGCGCGTCGTCGGTCATCTTCTGGAATACTTCGAGTTCGTTTCCGCAGCTTGAACAACGGTACTGATATGTTGGCATTATTTCATTCCTCCTTGATTTACCGGAACCTCTCCAAACCCTCCGCCGGACTCAAAACGCCCGCGGCAATTTGCAGAGATTTCGCTTGCACGTTATACGTTATCGTTTTCTACAGTTTAACCATGAACGGACGTTGTGCGTTCCGTACACAGCTGCTGCATCGCATGCCTGTAATGGGAATTTACGCTCCGGAGAGCGAAAGCTTTCGTATATAACTATATTTCCAAAAATAAAAAAGTTCCCGCCGTGATCGTCAAAACCCGCGCCGTGGTACTCAGAGAGATCAAGTACCGCGACCAGTCGAAGATATGTACGCTCTTCACCAGGGAGTTCGGCAAGATTACGGTAATTCTCAAGGGGGCGCGCAACCCGAAAAGCCGCCTGTCGGGAAAATTCAGCCCCGGCAGCGTGCTCGATATCGTGCTCTACAGAAAACCGAGCCGCGAGATACAACTGGTAAGCGAAGGAAGTCTGGTGCACAGCCCGCTCACCTCCGAGCCTGACATGGAACGGTTCGCGGCCATGTACCGCATTGTGGATCTGGTAAGCAACGCGGTTGACGGCGAGGAGAAAAACCTGCCTCTTTTCGAACTTCTGGAGGGAACGCTCGAAGCGCTTTACCGAGCTGTAAACCGGTTCGATCTTCTGGTTGTCTGGTTCCTGCTTCACCTGGTTTCCATACTGGGATTCGAGCCCTCCCTTTTGCGTTGTGTGTTCAGTGGCCAGGAGGTAGCTCCTGCCGTGGAGTCCATGAGACTTTGCGAACTGCTCTTCGTGATGAATCCCGGCGGCATTGCCCTGCCCGACGCAGCCCTGCGCCGCAGTGCCGTACAGCGCACGATCTCCCCCGAAGCATACCGCCTGCTCTGCGACATTGGCACAGCCCGACTTTCGGACCTCGATGCCTTGAGAGCCGGCGAAGCCGAAACGGCGATGCTCGGCAGCCTGATCGAGGAGTACTGCACCCTCCATCTTGAACATGCGCCGCGAAAGAGAAACCTTGCCGTTGTCGCACAAATGCTCTCGAAATAACCCCTTTGGGCTCCACGGGTTTTTATATCTGCGGGATGATTTATATCTTGGGGGATATTTTTCCTGGACGGCGCCTCAAGTAAATCTACACAGGTTCCGATAGAGGTATAATCCCGTTTCTCATTACCTTGTCTAATCTAATTTCAAAACCGAACTGCTCGACATGCCTCAGCTAACCAAATCTGCAGAGCTCTTTGAGCTTGCAAAGAAGTTCATTCCCGGCGGCGTCAACTCCCCGGTCCGTGCGTTCAAATCCGTTGGCGGAACCCCGATCTACATGGCCAAGGGTGAAGGCGCCTACATGACCGATGTTGACGGCAACACCTACCTGGATTATGTCGGGTCATGGGGCCCGTTCATTCTTGGAAGCATGCAGCCACGCGTAACCGCAGCCATCGAGTACACTCTGAGGAACATCGGCAGCAGCTTCGGCACGCCGATCGAAATGGAAATCGAAATTGCCGAGCTGCTCTCCAGAATCGTACCATCCATCGAAATGGTGCGCATGGTGAACAGCGGCACCGAGGCAACCATGTCGGCCGTGCGGCTTGCCCGCGGTTACACCGGCCGTGACAAAATCATCAAATTCGAAGGCTGCTACCACGGCCACGGCGACAGCTTCCTCATCAAGGCGGGCTCGGGCGTACTGACCCTCGGCTCCCCGGACAGCCCCGGCGTCACCAAAGGCACTGCCGCGGACACCCTGAACGCCACCTATAACGATATCGAATCGGTCAAACTGCTGGTCAACGAGAACAAGGGCGACATCGCCGCCATCATCATCGAGCCTGTTGCCGGCAACACCGGTGTCATTCCGGCAAAAAAGGAGTTCCTCGTCGCCCTGCGCGAACTGTGCGATCAGGAAGGCATCGTGCTGATTTTCGACGAAGTCATGTGCGGATTCAGAGTGGCTCTCGGCGGCGCGCAGCAGCTTTACGGCGTCACCCCCGACCTCACCACGATGGGCAAGATCATCGGCGGAGGCCTCCCTGTCGGCGCATTCGGCGGCAAGCGCAAAATCATGGAAAACGTTGCTCCGCTTGGCTCAGTCTATCAGGCCGGCACCCTTTCGGGCAACCCGCTCGCACTGACCGCAGGTCTGGAAACCCTGAAAATTCTCATGGAGGAGGATCCCTATCCGGAACTCGAACGGAAGGCGGCATTCCTCGAAGCCGGCTTCAGGGAGAACATGCAGAAGCTCGGCCTGAACTACGTGCAGAACCGCGTCGGCTCCATGGCCTGCCTCTTCTTCACCGAAACCCCGGTCGTGGACTACAAGAGCGCCATCACCGCCGATGTCACCAAATACGGCAAGTACTTCCACTCCATGCTCGACCAGGGCATCTACCTTGCCCCGTCGCAGTTCGAGGCCATGTTCACCAGCTTCGTACATACCGACGAGGATCTGGAAAAAACCGTCAAGGCGAACTACAACGCCCTCGTCGCCGCGCACCAGTAAGCCGCGAGAGGACGCACAGTTACGAAAAAAGGGCTGCCCGAAAAGGCTGCCCTTTTTTGTTGCGCAAAAAATCAGTTCATGAAATCCAGCCTGATCTGCCGATACTTCTTCATGACAAGCTCCTTGTACATTGCTCGGAGTTCGCTGTCGAGAAAACTCTTGTCGATCATAGTTTCCAGTGCAGGCTGAATGTTTCTGAATTTTTTGAACATACGATTCTGAACCACTTCATCAATCGACAACGTCTTGAATGCAGTTTTGAAATCGTTGAACGTAATGTTTTTTTTCTTGCCATTCAGCGTCAGCGCCAAATCTTCTTTATCCGCAGGCATCACGAGAGCAGTAGAGAGGAGATCATAGGCAGGAGCCAGATTGAAACCACCTCTCTCTGGAGTATCGATTAACGAAAAATTTTTCAGGTGCATATCGGCATTCCCGGTCAGAAAGCAAAACAACACCATTTCAAAAAAGTTGATCACATCAAGGCGCGGATTCGATGAGTATCGAAGAATAGCTTTGGCAATCTGTTCATACGAACCGTAATATTTATTTTCCGTCAGTCGGCCCGTTATCTGGCACATATCCTCCATGTGCAATTTTCCCTTCTTCGTGCGGTCAATGCGTCGCGTGAGATATGCCAGATTTCCCGATTTCATGCGAATCAGGCAGTGCGGAACCGTTGCAATCCGTAACGCTTCAGCCATGTGCATCGTCAAATCCTCTATTTCAGGCAATTGAGGAAATCGCTGTGATGGTGGCTTGAGAATGTATCCCCCCCACAAACCAACGATAGTGAATCGTTGAGGTTCACGGGTTTTTCCGGCAGAGTCAAGATGCAGCGACAGTTTTGGCTGTACGCCGGTAATCGCGGTGTGGCTGCGAACGACCTCCAATGCCAGTTCATCGAGCTGGTTTTCATCATAGGGCAAAAGTGGCGGAAGCGCAGTTCCGAACATTTTCCGGCTGCATTTCGAATGGAAATCCACTTCGCCAGAATCCAGCGGTTCATAACAATAGAGGCAGAGCTGTTCCATAACTCACTCCGTGATAACTGGATGCACGCTGACCGCGCCGATGCAATCCGTGCAGCAGTTCATCAACAGCGCCATGCGATCTCGCGGATCGATTTTCCAGTTCCTTTCGGCTACTTCAAGCAGCCAGCCTTCGGGAATCAATCCGTCAAAAAAAGGAAATATGGTTTTGCTCGAATATTCGGCAGTTTGCAAAGGCAGCGTCAGACTTACCGGTTTGGAATCATGCGATTCGATATACGCAGGATCGTACATGAAATGGTAGCCCTCTTCGTCCTGAACGAGCCACCCGGCGGTTCTGTCAAGATATTTCACCTCGGCTTTTCGCATCACTTACTCCTCCCGTTCCTGCTTGACGGGGCCAAGCTCGTACCCGAACAAGCTTAGCACCTGGTTTACCTTATCCATCCGCAACGTCTTTTTCCCCTGTTCGAGATCACGAACAAACCGCAGCCCCGTTCCGGCCTTTTCCGCCAGCTCCGGCTGCGTTAACCCCAAGGCTTTGCGCCGGTTACGGACAAATTCAGATAAAACGTTCATAAGATTCGATAAGCTGATCGAATATGGCAACTTGAACTTATGGTAAATCTATACCATTTCGGGTATAGATGCAAGAGAATTTGATGGGATTATACCCGATCTGATGTATTTGTCTCACTAAATTTAAAATTATACCCGATCTAGGATGCCATCAATCACGGTGATCGTGAAAGGCTGTATTTTAGATAGTTTAAATA
Source organism: Chlorobiaceae bacterium (assembly GCA_013334435.1). GTDB lineage: Bacteria > Bacteroidota > Chlorobiia > Chlorobiales > Chlorobiaceae > Chlorobium. The sequence continues at coordinate 17,130 of JAAXXP010000033.1, forward strand.
TTTTTGAGAAAATGAGGAACTTTATTAATGCCAGAAGGAATTTAGTACAAGTACTAAACTCCTTCTGGCCCAATAGCGCCATCAACTTATTTGAAATAAACAACTTATCTAAAGTAGGCGGTTATGGATAATGGCATTTATCATGAAACCGTTCGACAGCAGTAATTATCAAAAATCCATCTGAGATAAAATTTTATTTGGGGACTGGAACTTTCTTTTAAAGCATAACGTTGCAGTACAAGTACTGTAACGTTATGCTGATAAAAACCGACTCTTAATGCCTCGTCCCTCAAAATTTTCACTCGCCAAAAAAGACATTATCTCTTTTTTTGAAAAGTCAATTTACAAGTTTTATGATCAGGAAATGCTCTTTCAAATATTTGAAGATAATCGTGAATTATGGGGTCTTCCTAAAAGAATGTCATATGAAAAATTTATTAATGAACTCGTTGCAAATACACAGCTAAAGGAAGAATATATTGGCTCCGCAGTAAGATATATTTATCGCCCAACAACAGTGTATGAATTAACAGGATCACTTAAGAAAAATGGATATTTTTCTCACTTGTCAGCACTTTATCTACATGGGATTTTAAGTGAAAAACCAAGCGCATTATATTTTAATCGTGAGCAAGGTGCCAAATACTATCAAGGTGAATGCGTGATAGCTCAAAGTGATATAGATAACGCTTTTTCTAAACCGCAACGAGTGTCGAACAATATTGCCTTCTATAACGATTATCAAATCATACTGCTTAATGGGAAGTACACAAATAACGAGGGGATTATTAATCTATTGCACTCTGCCGAAGGCGATCTCAATACTACGTCTATCGAAAGAACTCTTATCGATATAACTGTCAGGCCCGTATATGCGGGTGGTGTCCAAAATGTTCTGAATGCTTATGAAAAATTAAAGGGTAAAGTTTCAGGGATAGCGATTAATACAATGCTTGATAAGCTTGATTTTATATACCCTTATCATCAAGCAATTGGATTTTATATGGAAACGGCTGGTTATGGTGAAAATGACTATAATATTTTTAAGGATTCAGGGATTGATTATGACTTCTATCTGGCGCACGGTATGGAGGAAAGCTCGTATTCTGAAAAATGGCGAATTTATTATCCTAAAAATCTTTAGTTAGTTTGATAGAGTTCCATCTCGACTTCCTGGAGAAAAAATTATTGTGTAAAAGCAATACTTAACCTTTAGCGCACTCTCATCAAAAATTCTCCCTCCCTCTACGTCGTCCACTGCCTCACTGCTTCCCTCGTTACTAGCGCCTGCGCCCCTGACTCCCGCAACAGCGTTTCAACAACCGGCAAAAACGCTTCGATCTTTTCGGTGATGTCCACGATCTCGATCACCATCGGCAGGTCTCCGGCGAGTTCGAAGATTTTGGCGGTGTGGACTTTGTGGCGGGGCCGAAGGAGAGGAGGCCGCGGAAGACCGTGGCTCCGGCCATGCCGCGTTCGAGCGCTTCGCTTACCCAGCAATTTTTCCTCAAGATTATTTAATATGATATCATAACGCTCATGTTTATACGCTACCGAATCTTTTGGCGGCATCATTCCGCATCGCTGATAAATCTCATCGACGAGCCATTGAAAATCTTTTAGCCCAACTTTGTATGAAATCCCGGCGCCGCAGAAGAACACAACGCGGCCCTCTTCATGTGCCTGTAAAAGGGTTTCCGGAATATCTGGCCCGTTCGGAATGAACTGCATAACATCTAATCATCGATAAAGTTAAGAGCTATCGGCCGGGCTGATCCATAACAGTGCGATTCATCAACCTGCAGTAACAACGCTGTGCCGAAATCTGCCTCGGAATAAGTTCAAATAAAGGACACCTCACGGGACAATACAGGTCAATGCTTTGCCTCAAAAAGTGAGCATAAAAAACCGTTAATGCTCGATTTAATGCTCACGAGCATACATTGCATCATTGCCGAAACTCATGGCGTGCATATTTGCCTCTCCCTGGTGATGGTGCGCGTTGTGTCGTTGTTTCAGGTGACTCATCAAAATATCGGCGTTCAACCAGAATCAACGGTTACAGAAAACATCTCGAAAGGGGAAATGTTCACTCTTTCCTTCAGGTCGTCCA
>JAAXXP010000117.1 GCA_013334435.1 Chlorobiaceae bacterium
GGGCGCTCTTGACAGTTGTTTCGGCGGTGTGTTCGGGAGCTTCGGGCGAGTGGCCGCGAACGAGAAAGGATGGAAAAAGCTTTTTGAAACCGGAACGCTGGACAGCATGTCCTTTCGCCTGCAGCTCATCCGCAAGGAGGCCGCTGAAGCGGGATATCCCCCCCTTGAGGGGAAAAAAAGGAGAGATGAACGCTATACGCAAAATGGAAACGGGATAGAGAAAACCTTACGGGTCCTACTGCTCGCCGAACCCCTGTTCAAAAAACTCGACAAGCTGACGGGCAGCCTCGTCGGCATCCTCGCCTTCAAGCTTCAGGGTGAGCTTCGTTCCTTTGGGAGCAGCCAGGCTCATCACCCCGATAATCGACTTCGCATTGATCTCAACGCCCTGCATTTCGATGAAAAAATCGGACTTGAAACGCGAGGCAAGCTTGACAACCGCTGCAGCCGGCCGGGTGTGCAGGCCTGCGTTGTTTTTTACGATGACTTCCTGAACAATCACGGATTCTGGGCTGTTGAATGGATTAATGTACTGCTCTGAGTGCTCGTCAGAGGTTTTTTACCATGGCGATCTCGTCGCACGCCATGAGTTTAGGGCAATGAGTGCAATCCCTCCATATTTTCTGGGGAAAATACTCTTTTTTAATTTCAGAAAAGCCGATACTGCCGAAAAAATCGGGACTGAGCGTCAGTACGAAAACCTCCTTCACCCCCTCCTCCCGGAGAATCTCCTCTGCCTTTTCGACCAGCAGACGACCGATGCCCTTTCTTTTATGCTGCGCAAGCACCGCGACGGAACGGATTTCGGCAAGCTTCGAGGTGTAAAAGGCAATCGCGCAGCAGCCGATGATCTTCCCCTGATGTTCCGCAACAAAAAAGTTGCGGATGTTCTCGATCACGCTTTCGGCCGAACGTTCGAGCATGACCCCCTCGCGGGCGTACTCTGCGGTAATGGCCGAAATGGCTCCTGCGTCGGAGAGACGCGCGTACCTGACCACTGCCCCGGACTCCTCTGCCATCACTCCTCCGCTCTCCTGTCGAGATACTTTTTATCGGAAGCGTGGGATGAAACCCTCACCCACAGCTCGTCTTTCAGTTCCTTGAGCCCCGTGCCGGTCACGCTCGAAATAGTCAGCACCCTGGTGCCGTCTTCAAGTTCCGGTATAACCAGGTCATCGGGAGCGATATCGATTTTCGTTACGATGGCGATTCTCGGCTTCAGGAGCAGAGATGCGGCGAATTTCTCCATCTCGCCCAGAAGGGTGGCGTATTCGGCCTCGATATCCCCGGAGTCCGCCGTCAGAAGCACGGCCAGCACCTTGGTGCGTTCGATATGGCGAAGGAACTGCAGGCCGAGGCCCCGCCCCTCGGCGGCCCCTTCGATAATGCCCGGAATATCGGCCATGACAAACGACTTGTACTCCTCGTAACGAACGATGCCGAGATTCGGCACCAGCGTCGTGAACGGGTAATCGGCAATTTTCGGTCTTGCCGCGCTCAATACCGATATCAGGGTCGATTTGCCCGCATTGGGAAACCCGACAAGCCCCACGTCGGCCATCAGCTTCAGCTCGAGCTCCAGTTCGATCTCCTCGCCCTTTCCCGGAGGTTCGGCAAACCTCGGCGCCTGGCGGGTAGGCGTGGCGAAATGCTGGTTGCCGCGACCGCCCCTGCCTCCGGATGCGACAAGCACCTTCTCGTCGTCAACCGTCAGGTCGGCGATGGTCTCCCCGGTCGCCGCGTTGCGCACCAGGGTGCCGCATGGCACATCGATTACGATATCGACCCCGTCCTTTCCGGTCTTCCGGGCTCCCTGGCCGTGCACCCCGCGTCCGGCTGCGTACTGTCTCTTGTATTTGAAATCGAGCAGCGTGGTCAGGTGGCTGTTGGTTCTCAACCAGACATGCCCCCCCCTGCCGCCGTCTCCTCCGTCGGGACCTCCCTTCGGAACAAACTTTTCCCTGCGAAAACTTACACATCCTTTCCCGCCATCCCCTGCCTTGACAGAGATAATGGCACTATCGACAAATTTCACTCATGCACCTGCCTTTTTGAATAATCACCCTCATTATGTATCTATCGTTAGCAAAGGGTGCATCTGTTTATTTTTTCCGTTTCACCGGCAATCAACAGATGTCCCCTGAACCCGTAACCCAACCATTGCATCGATGGCAAAAACCGCTGCCGCAGAGCAGAAACAGAACGATCTTTCGATCGAGGAGCTCATGAGCAGGCTCGAAGAGATAACCCGGAAAATCGAAAACCCCGATACCGGCATCGAAAGCTCGATCGCCCTCTACGAAGAGGGACTCGCCATTGCCGGCAAGTGCAAGGAGCGGCTGCAGGAGGCCCGGAGGAAGATCGAGGTCATCAACCCCGAACTCGCAAAAACCTGGCCGGAAACTGCCCGCACAAAGGATCTCTTCGACTCCTGATATCCCCTCAGCCGTCGAGACGGCTTTTCAGCACCTCGTTGAGCATCTGCGGATTCCCCTTACCCTTCATGCGCGCCATGCACTGGCCCACGAAGAAACCGAACAGTTTGGTTTTTCCCTCGCGGTAATCGGCAAGCTGCTTCGGGTTTGCGGCCAGTATCTCGTCAACCGTCCGCTCGATCGCTCCGGTGTCGGATACCTGCGCAAGTCCTTCCTTTTCGACAATCTCTTCCGCGGAAGCCTCACCCGTCTGCATGAGTTCGAACACCTGCTTGGCGATGGTGTTGCTGACGGTTCCGTTGCCGATCAGCCGGATAAGCCCGCCGAGCCGAGCCGGAGAAATCGCGAACTCCGCGATGTCGAGATATTTCTCCTTGAGGGTGCGCATCACCTCGCCCATGACCCAGTTCGATGCCGCCTTGGCATCGCCCGAAACCGCCACGGTCTCTTCGAAATAATCGGCAACTTCACGTTCGACCGTCAGAACTGCGGCATCGTAGGCCGGAATGCCGTACTCTTCAGCGAAACGCCGCTCCCGGTCCTCGGGAAACTCGGGAAGCTCCAGCCTGATGCGTTCGAGCATCTCGCTGTCGACAAGCACCGGCACCAGATCGGGATCGGGAAAATAACGGTAGTCGTGAGCGAACTCCTTGCCGCGCATGGAGCGGGTCTCGCCCTTGTCGGCATCCCAGAGCCTTGTCTCCTGTACAATTTTTCCGCCCCCCTCGATGACGTCGATATGGCGCTGCATTTCGTACTCGATGGCCTTCTCGACATTCTTGAAGGAGTTCATGTTCTTGATCTCGGTGCGGGTGCCGTACTCCCCGTCGCCGAACAGGCGGACCGAAACGTTGGCGTCGCAGCGGAGGCTCCCCTCCTCCATGTTGCCGTCGGAAATGCCGAGATACTTCACGATCTGACGCAGCTTCTGCAGATAGGCCGAAGCCTCCTTCGAGGTCCTGATATCGGGATAGCTGACAATCTCGAGAAGCGGCACGCCGCAGCGGTTCACGTCGATATAGGTCTCCTCACCGATGTCGTGGATCGATTTTCCGGCATCCTCCTCGATATGGATCCTGATCAGCCGGATGTCGCGGAGGCCTTCGCCGCCGTCGATTTGCAGCATGCCCTCCGTGCAGATCGGCTCCTCGAACTGCGAGATCTGGTACCCTTTCGGAAGATCGGGATAAAAATAGTTCTTGCGGGCAAGAACGGAGGAGGGGGCGATCGAGCAGCCGGTTGCCAGGCCGAGCTTGACGGCATCCTCCACCACGCGGCGGTTCAGCACCGGAAGGGCTCCCGGAAGAGCCAGGCATACCGGGCACACGTTGGTGTTGGCCGGATTGCCGAACCGGGTCGAACAGCCGCAGAAGGCCTTGCTGTTGGTATTGAGCTGACAGTGGACTTCAAGGCCCACAACTAATTCGTACTTCATTGAATACATTCCATCGTTATTGTAAACAACACCCTGCCGCTGCAGCCCTGAACATCTTTCAGAGCGGCCTGTAGCTGAACTTCTGGCCTCCGACGGTAGCTTCGGCCATAACCCCGGCCTTCGGAATCACGAAAACCGCAACACCGTTCGAATAATCGATATTGGTGGCCATTCCGGAGTTCACCAGCACGGCCGTGGCCTGCGCGTTCAGTTCGAAGTTCCCCTGCTTGAAATTGTCGAGGTCCTCCTTGCTCTTGAAAAACACGATTTCGGCAAACGACTGTCCGCCGAGCTGCGGCCCTACGTTCACCTGCGTAATGGAGGAGCGCCCGATAAGGGTGTTCAGCTCGTAAACATACCCGCTGCCGTGAGCGCCGCCGAGCATGATGAGCCCCCCCTTGTAGACATCCGGAAATACGGCATAGCCGTAAGCGTGCTCAAAAAA
>JAAXXP010000118.1 GCA_013334435.1 Chlorobiaceae bacterium
CTTTTCAGCTACAGCGGATATTTTTTCGGCCAGCTTCCATTCGTTCAGGAAAATTTCAAATTTCTGATTCTCGCAATCATCGTTTTTTCCCTGCTTCCCCCGGTTATCGAGTACCTCAAACACCGTTTTGCGAGAGCGAACTGATAGCCAGCAGGCACAAGGACAGGTTTTATCCTCATGTTTCTGCGATTGTTGACACAATGTTGATAACTTGTTGATTGTGAGTATCTGCCAGATGTGTGAGCATTCCGGCTCCTTTTCCGTAACAGTATGAATGTTGTTTAATTTGTTTTATAATAAAACATTATATGTTTTTTTCGTTTGTTCTTTCAGAAGCTTAAAGGCTTTTCTCCATTATGGAGCCATCTGTAGTGGCCATGTGGATAACTGTCGATAATGTATAGGTGTATGAATTTTTTGTTTGTTCATCAGAACTTTCCCGGACAATTCAAGCATGTTGTCCGCTCTCTGGCGGGACAGCGAAGACACCGTGTTTTCGGTATTGGCGAGACGATCAATCTCAAAGATCGTCCGCAGGTTCATCCGCGAGTTTCCCTCAGGGGGTATGAAATAAAAAAAGGAGGCAATCCCGAGACCCATCATTATATCAGGGATTTTGAAGGTGCAGTGCGCAGGGGGCAGGAAGTTGCTCGCATTGCAATCAATCTCGGGAAACAAGGCTTCACGCCGGATGTTGTGATCAGTCATCCAGGTTGGGGTGAATCCCTTTTTCTCCGGGATGTTTTTCCTGATGCCCGTCATATAGTTTACTGTGAATACTATTATCAGGGTACTGGGGGCGATGTTGGTTTTGATCCTGAATTTCCAACGGTATTCGATGATCGTTTTCGCATCAGGATGAAAAATTCGACACAGTTGCACAGTCTTGAAGCGCTGGATGCAGGGCTTTCGCCGACGCTCTGGCAGCAAAGCCTGTACCCGGAAATTTTTCGATCCAAAATCCGCGTTATTCATGAAGGTATTGATACCGGAACAGTGATGCCGGATTTCGCCGCAACTGTTGACGTTGGCGGTGTCGTGCTCAGCAGGAAAGACAAGGTTATTACGTATGTGTCCAGAAATCTTGAGCCTTACAGGGGTTTTCATTCCTTTATGCGCTCGCTTCCCCTGCTTCAGGACCGTTGCCCCGATGCACGAATTGTTGTTGTTGGAGGGGATGGAGTCAGTTATGGACGGAAACTGCCCGATGGTTCCTCATACAGGCAACGGTATACCGAGGAAGTGCGAGAGAGGGTCGACTGGTCGAAAGTATATTTTACCGGCAAAATTCCGTATAGTCGTTACCTGCGTATTCTTCAGGTTTCATCCGCTCATATCTACCTTACCTACCCGTTCGTACTCTCATGGTCGATGCTTGAAGCCATGTCAGCCGGGTGTGTTGTTATTGGTTCGGCAACACCCCCGGTGCAGGAAGTGATTACTCATGGAAAAAACGGCCTGCTGGTTGATTTTTTCGATACGGAACAGCTTGCCAAAGTCGTCTCAGATGTAGTCAATCATCGTCACGACTATCAAGAATTCCGGCTTGCCGCCAGAGAAACCGTCAGAGAGCGCTATGATTTGCGTGCAACCTGTCTGCCTGCACAGTTGCAGCTCATTACCGGAATCTGACAGGAAAATTCAGGATGTTCTTGTGATCTTTTTATAAAAAGGGTAAAAAAGTATTACATTAACGAACGGAATTTTTTATTTTTGCTTCCCCTGACAGATCATCGGCGTATAGCGCAGCCTGGTAGCGCACTTCCTTGGGGTGGAAGGGGTCGTGGGTTCAAATCCCGCTACGCCGACTCTTTTTTTGTTTGCCCGCTTTTTCTTCAGTACCTCCTGCCGGTGATCGTTGTTGTTCGTTACTGCGGGTTTGTGGTTTCATGAACTTCCCGACTTCTTTTCCGGTTACAGGGTAAAAATCATTTTTTTATTTCGATCGATCGACATGGAACATGCCGGTCATAATATCGTTGTTGTTGGTTCCGGCATCGAACCGGCAAGCGGAGCCGTTGCCATGGAAATACCTGCATGGCGAGCTGAAGCTCGATCTCGGACATTCGAGAGCGGAGATTTTCGAGTGGTTTCCCCATTTCCGGCCGTTCCGGAAAGAGCAGGCACGACTTGCCCGTCTGCTCAGGCTCCGGGCCTCTGCACAAAGAGGTGTATGGCCTGCCCTGTCCGGTCCGTCTCGTTCAGTTCGCAACGAAAACAGTACTTGCGGGGCTTGTTTCCACCAGCTCGAGGGCGACAGGGAGTTCGTGCGTTTCATCGATGCGCGGGAAGATTGGATGAGTGTGAGCGGTGAGTAGTCAGTAGCCAGTAGAGGGCAGGCGGGTTTATTTGTCTCATGACTGTCGTTGTCCGTCAGTGTCCGTCCTTTTGGTGTATTGCAGGGGGTCGAGGAAAACCCGGATTCTTGACTATATTTTTCAGATGGAGACGCTCGACAAATTACAGATACTTTCCGGAGCTGCACGTTACGACGCTTCGTGCTCGTCCAGCGGCAGCCGGCGAGAGGGTCCGTCATGCGGAACCGGCAACACCTCCCAGGGCGGCATCTGCCACTCCTGGTCGGATGACGGCCGCTGCATTTCGCTCCTGAAGATTCTGCTCTCCAACGACTGCATCTACGACTGCGCCTACTGCGTGAACCGCGCCACCAACCCTGTTCCGAGGGCCTCCTTCAGCGCCCGCGAAGTGGTGGAGCTGACCATGGAGTTCTACAGGCGGAACTATATCGAAGGGCTCTTTCTCAGTTCGGCGGTCATGCAGAGTCCCGATCATACGATGGAGCGGATGGTCGGCGTGGCTGAGCTGCTTCGGACCGAAGAGCGGTTCGGAGGGTATATTCATCTGAAAATCATTCCCGGAAGCAGCAGCACACTTGTGCAGAAGGCCGGACTCTATGCCGACCGCATCAGCGTGAACATCGAGCTCCCCTCGCAGGAGTCGCTCAAACGGCTTGCTCCGCAGAAGCATAAACAGGCCATTCTCGAACCGATGTCCCTTATCGGCCGCCAGATACAGGAGAGTATGCTCGAGCGAAAGGCCAGCCGCCATGCGCCGCGCTTCGCCCCTGCGGGGCAGAGCACCCAGATGATCGTCGGCGCAAGTCCCGAAAGCGATCTCCAGATTCTCAGGCTCTCCGAGGGGCTCTACCGGAAAATGCACCTCAAGCGGGTCTATTATTCGGCCTTCGTTCCGGTCAATGACGATAACCGCCTGCCGGTTCTCGCATCTCCGCCGCTGCTTCGTGAGCACCGCCTTTACCAGGCCGACTGGCTGCTGCGTTTTTACGGATTTTCGGCCGCCGAGATTCTCTCGGACGACGCCCCAAACCTCGACGAAACGTTCGATCCCAAAACCTCATGGGCGCTCCGTCACCCGGAATTCTTTCCGGTCGAGATCAACCGAGCCGACTACGGCACGCTGCTTCGTGTTCCTGGCATCGGGGTCACCTCGGCGCGCCGCATTGTCGCCGCCCGCCGTTTTTCGGTCATCACGCCCGAGGGACTGAAAAAGATCGGGGTGGTCATGAAACGGGCGAAATATTTTATCACCTGCTCCGGCAGGCCTTTTGAAAAGACAGACCGGCAGCCGGCTCTTCTGAAAAGCCGCCTTATGCTTGCCGGCAGCTCCGCTGCGGAACCTCCCGGGCAGCTTGTGCTGCCCGGTCTTTTTGCCTGATGCCATGAACCGCTACCTGTATGACGGAACCCCGGAAGGCATGCTCTCCGCGGCCGCCCGGATTTTCTCCGAGGAGCGCGATCCGGAGACGGCATCTCTGGATGAACGCAAGGATACGCTCTTCGAAGAGGGTGTCTTCATCGGTACCGATCCGGTATCGGCCGAAGCGTTTTTCAGGAGGCTCCGCCTTGCAGCCCCCGACGCCGCATACACCTTCTACTGCTTTACCCTTGCCGAAAAGGAGGGGATGGAGACCTCTCTTCTTCACTATCTTTCCCAGGCGCTTCGCCATGGCGACAGGGTCAACGGGAACCTCGCCCATCCCGCGGTACGGGAAATCGTTACCGTTTCACGAAAAGCGCAGCGCGAACTGCACCGCATGAAAGGGCTGGTGCGTTTCGAGAAGCTTCGTGACGGGGCATATCTGGCGCGGATGGAGCCCGATCACAACATCCTGCAGCCGCTCGCCGGGCATTTCAGCCGGCGGCTCAGGGCACAGGACTGGTTCATCTACGACGTCCGGCGACGCTTTGCGGCCCGCTGGCACCAGGGCA
>JAAXXP010000034.1 GCA_013334435.1 Chlorobiaceae bacterium
CTGATGGCCTCCTTGATTTTTTTCTTGTTCTCCTTGGCGCGCGAAAGGATCAGGTCGACCTTGCGGAGCTGCGCAAGGCCGATGGCCGCCGTCACCTCGCTGAGGCGCAGATTGAGCCCTTTTGCCCGGCGCGGATCCTTGCCGCGCGGCAGACCCTCAAGGTGCATGTGTCCGTGATCGGAGAACTCGGCCGCACGGTCGTACACCTCCCTGTCGTTGGTGACGATGATGCCGCCCTCTCCGGTGTGCATGGTCTTGCCCGCGTCGAAGGAGAAGGAGCCCACCCGGCCGATGGTGCCGAGCTTGCGTCCCTTGTAGGAGGCTCCCAGCGCCTGGGCCGCATCCTCGATGAGCATGATGTTGCGGCGCTCGCAGATGGCCGCCAGCTCGTCCATTTTAGGCGGGGCCCACATGGGAATGGCAACCACGGCCTTTGTGGCCGGAGTGATGGCTTTTTCCACCTCCAGCGGGTCGAGGTGATAGGTTTCGTCAAGCTCGACCGGCACCGGCACCGCGCCGAGCGCGCTGATGGCCTCCACCGGGGCGATGAAGGTCCAGGCGGTGGTGATCACCTCGTCGCCGGGGCCGATACCCGCGCCGGCAAGGGCGCAGTGAATGGCCGCCGTGCCCGAGGAGACCGCATGGGCGTACTTCACGCCCATGTACTCGGCAAACCGCTCCTCGAACTCTCTCGCCTTGTAGTTTCCTCCGCCGTAACGGTAGAGATTGACCTTTTCGCCACTGAAAAGGTCCTGAATTTCGGCCAGTTCCTCACGGCCTATAAGTTCTGCTCCTGCCATGCTGCGTTACTGATAAAATGTTGCGTAATGGCGACTCGCTGTATGTATTAAACAATCGTACAGGGAAGCGCCGGATTAATGTCACCGTCCCGATTGCCGTCAGGTCAGATTGTAGATCACATGCCGTGCCGAATCCTCGTTGAACTCCACCGGATTTCCGGCAAACGATCCTTTCAGGGCCGCCGAGACGTTTCTGGCGAACTCCGGAGCGTTGCTCTTGGCGTATCCGTAGGGAACAAGGTTCGGAATCCGGAGATCCCGGTAGAGATCGTCCATCTCTGCGAGCAGCTCCTGGGTGGCCTCCCTGGCCGACGGAGAGGAGCGCATGGGGTTGAGGAGCGCGTATTTTTCGTAGCCACGGTCGAAGTTGTAGCGCATGACCTCCTTGAGAAAAATCGCGCCGGCCAGACCGTGCGGCACCTTGTGCTTCACGCCGAGATAGTAGGCGAAACCGTTGGTGGGGCCGTCTCCCGAGTTCATGAGCGCCGCCGTACCGCAGATGCTGCCGATGGCCAGATCGAGACGCGATTCCGCCCGGTCGAGCTGGCCCTGCCGGAGTGCGTAGAAGGTGCGCTGGAACCCCTCGACGGAAAAAATCCGGCTCAGGGGGGTGTGCTTCTGCGAACCGAAACTGTCGATGCAGTGCACCAGGCTGTCCATGGCCGTGGCGATCACGCTTTCCATCGGGGCGGTCATGGAGAGCTGGGGATCGATCACGGTTTTCCGGGGGAAATTGCGGCGGCTGTTGATGCCGAGCTTGCGCCCTTCGGCCTCGTCGATGAAAACCGCATTGAAGCTGACTTCGGCGCCGCTGCCGAGCAGCGAGGGCACCGTCACGAGCGGAACGGGATCGATGACATCCTGCGGAAACCCTTTCAGGGAGAGCGCGGGCACCTGGTTGGTGAGCAGGAGAGCAACGCCCTTGCCGAGATCGAGCGAGCTTCCCCCGCCGATGGCCACGATACCGTCCGGGGCATTGCTGCGGAAAAACCCGGCCACGTTCTCGAGATGGGCATAGGTGGGCTCACCCCTGAACTCGTTGCAGTAGAGCACATGGTCGGTGAAGCGGCCGGTCAGCCCCTTCAGCACGTCCTGAAAATAAAGGCTCGAAGCGAGATTGGCATCGTAGATGATGCCCGGTTTTTTCATGCCGGTCTGCCGGACGTACTCCTGCAGGTTGAGGGCTTCATTGACGCCGATCACCAGATCGGTGGAAAGAAAAAATTGCATAGGTGTTGATGCTATGGGTTCTCCGGTCCTGATTCCTGGCCGGCCAGGTTTTTCTTGAACATATAAAACTCAATTAAATCGATTTCTTCGATACTGTCAATCTCCCACGTCTGCCAGAACTCCATTTCATAGACGGAAAGCCTGTTTCCGATACGGTTGCCGCACACCCTGAGCACCTCGGGAGTGACCAGATAGATGGAACCGTTCTCGATATACTGCTGCGGCCGCTCCTGGCGCATGCCCCTGTTGCGGAAATCGAAATTCACGCTCTGCCAGCCGTGAGCCTGACGCTCCCAAACGGTGAGATCGTCGAGCCGGGTAACGGAAATCAGTGAATCCGCCCCTTCGGCTTCGAACCGCCCGATCGCCCGGTCGATATCCCCCGGCTTGCGCAGGGGCGAGGTGGCCTGGAGAAACACCACCAGACCGACAGGAATGGCGTGCTCCCGTTCGAGCACTTCGACGGCGTGCAGCAGGGCCGATTCCGACGAGGCCCTGTCGCCTGAAAGCTCCGCAGGACGCCGGATAACCCCTGCGCCGTAACGCTCGGCTACCGCCGCGATTTCGGGATCGTCGGTCGAAACGAACACCCGGTCGACCCGCTCCGACTCGCGCGCCTGCATGATGCTCCAGGCCAGAAGGGGACGGCCGGCAACCGGATGGATGTTTTTTCCCCTGAGCCCTTTGGATCCGCCCCTTGCGGGAATGATGGCGATATTCCGGATTTCCTTCTCCTCCATGATGGCGTTCACCCTTCGGTTTATCCGTCGATGACCGACCGGCAGACATCGGCAATACGGCGCGCCGCCGACTTGTTCTGCAGCGGGGTGAGCGCCCTGAGCTCCTCGGGGGGCAGCCCGCAATGCACGGTCTTGTTCAGTGCGGAACCGACAAAAATGGTTGAAGAAAACTGCGCTATGAGCATGCGCGAATTGGCGATCATCTCCTCGGTTTTCCCTTCGGCAAACACCAGGCTTTCAGGCGCCCAGTTCCTGATCTCGCGAATTGCCCTCACGGCATTCTCGTTGGGATGGAGCTTGAAAATCAGCTGGTGCCCCCCCGCCATATCGAGGTACTTCCCGATATTTTTCTTCCGGTTCTCGTAAATGAAGGTCTCGCGGTTGTCGGAGGTGCAGACCAGCACGAAATCGCGATATTCGAAATCGTTCCGGAGGTACTGTTCGCAGTTGTCGAAATTGGGAATGCTGGTAACGACAATCTTGTCGGGATTGACCCCCTTGCGGATAAACAGATCGCGGTACCCCTCGCTTGCCACGCAGAACTTCTCGTAGAGGTCGCTCAGCCCGGTCATCGCCGTTCCGGCAACCCAGCGGGGCACCCAGCGGAAGTTGCGGGCAAGATGATAAAGCACGGTTTCCGGCTCGGTCATCCCCTCCTGAACCAGGACGATTTTCTTTCTCCGGATCTCCTTCGGCACAATCAGGTCGGTACAGGTAATCACCAGGTCGTAATCACGACCCGTTCCGCCTGTATCGAGCTGCAGATCGTTATCGAGGAGATACTGAAGCGCCCTTCCCGAGCGTTTCCTGCCGAGAATGGTGAATTCCAGAAGGCCCTTGCCGCTTGCAACGCCAAGCAGACCGTCACTGAAAAACGGAGTGAAGTAGCGGTCGTAATCCCCCAGCCACTCCGAAATCTGGTGCATCTGGGTGGTCTGGTTCATCGAGCCGCAGATAAAGAGAATCTTCTTCATGAGCATGCCCGGTTAAAGAGGCCTCTTCGTCTATTTCGTTGCATGAGGATAAAATAACTTCGATCAAAAATATAAAAAAGCCGTTAACATCGCAGGCATTCATCCTGAGCTTTGACAAGATTCCTGAAAATCCCCGGATCGGCAGGCCGGATTACCTGATGACGGGTTCATTGAAGAAAACCGGCGCCCCTGTCTCCGGAGCCTGACGATCCTGCTGCTGCGGCAGGATGGCAAACAGAAAACCCCCGCTCCCGCTTCACGGAAGCCTGCGGTACTGAAACACCGCACCTGCTGTCGATTATACGCCGGCAAACCGCCCGATACGGTACGCCCGGGGAGGTCCGCGGGGTGAAAATCGATTGCAGGGGGATTGTCGGCTTCACCGGAAGGCCAAGCGGCCCTGAGCTGCCGGAAAATCAGCGTCACGTCCCGATGTCGTCCTCTCGCGCTGCATCCCCGAGATGCACCCCGGAAAGAAACATGATTCCGTAACCGAAAGCATACCAGAGCAGCTCCTTGAAACGCCGCAGCAGCACGAATGCCGCACCGCAGGATGAGAAATCCTGTATGCCGAGCGCCTGAAAAAACAGCAGATAACCGAGATCCTGAACCCCGAGCCCCGAAGGAATGAAAAAAAACAGCGAGCGGAGCATGGCCAGCGATATGTCGATGGCGAAAATCTGGTAAAAGGAAATCTCAACCCCCAGAAGGGACAGGATGATATAACTCTCGGCCGTCAGCATGAACCATGCGCCAACATAGTAAAGCATCGCCAGCAGCCGTCCTCCGGAGGGGGAGCCCCTGTAGCTGTTCAGCGCCTGATCGGTATCGAGAAAACCGGACTCCTTTTCAAGCAGCCACTCCTTGACCCGCCTGAACGGCACCAGCATCAGAAACCGGTGGATATGTCCGGCCACCTGTCCGTTGAGGAGCAGCAGCAGAAAGAGCATGAACAGAAGAAAAACGGCCAGACCGCAGAGAACCATCAGCAGACCGAGACCCTCGAACCCGATTATCCGGCCCGAGACCATCTGCAGAAAGCCGTAACCCGCCAGGGCTCCAATCAGGGTATAAAGCCCCTGCGCGGCCCCGAGCATGAGCTTGCGCACCGCCACACTCGCCACCGATTCGGGAACGGGAAGACCGATAAAGCGCTTGCAGAGGTAGGGCCTGAGCGGTTCGCCTACAGCAACACCAGCCGGAAGCGTCATCGAAACGGTTTCGGCTATAAGCTGTATTTTCAGGAGTGGAAAAAAGGGAATCGACCTCATGCCGGGAGGAAAAACCTTTATCCACGCGAAGGTTTCCACCACATGCAGCACAAGAAAGGGCGCGAGAATCAGCACCGAGGAAAAACCTATCGAAAAAATCCTTTCGACAGCTCCCTGAAGATCGATCTGGCTGAAAAGGTAGACAATAAGAGAAACACCGAGCAGGAGACCGGCATATCCCGGCAGATTATTGCTTTTATTTTGCTTCAACTGCATAAAACGGGTAAAAAACAGACATAAAAGATACCGTAAAGTACCAGACACACTTTGCAAAGATAATATTGTATCGTTAATTATTTGTTCAATCGTTTCAAACCTTCCTGTATTGTTCTTTCGCTCAACTCTTCTTTCCGGCAGCCAGAGTACCTCTCCGTTTCGTGTGAAGTCCAGGTTTGCCGTGATGCGAACAGGACGAAGCTGCGGTTCCGGGAAAAAACAGAGAACGGCTCTCTGCCTTTTGCTTTTCTGCATTTTCAAGAATAACAATGGCGCTCTATGGGACTTATCAACTCCGATTTTCATACGCTACCTGAGCTTTTCTCTTCAGTGTTCAGTCACTTTCACGGTCAGAAGGAAAAATTCCCGATTGCAAGAAAAATCAACGGAGTCTATGAACCGATTCCTTACGATTCCCTGGAGCAGGACATGCGCCATCTTGCGGCATTTCTCAGGGAAAACGGTATTGCCGAACGCGACCGGGTTGCCATTCTCTCGGAGAACCGGCCCGGCTGGTATCTGGCCGACATGGCCATTCTCACTATCGGGGCTATCGACGTACCGCTCTACCCCTCTCTTCCGCCAAACCAGATCGAATATATCCTGCTCAACTGCGGAGCCAAAGGCATTGTGGTTTCAAACATGCTGCAGCTCGGCAAGATTCTCTCCATCTGGCAGAACCTGCCCGACCTGAGCCTGGTCATCGTGCTGAACCGGCTCGAGGAGCCGATCGAGGACGTCATCGACCTGAACCACGTAAAGGAGACCGGCAAAAAAATCATCGAGGAAAAACCCTGGACTCTCGACGGCATCAGGGTGGAGCCGGAGGATGTGGCCACCATCATCTACACCTCGGGCACTACCGGCCTGCCGAAAGGCGTGATGCTTACGCACCGGAACCTCTGCGAAAACGTCAAAAGCTGCTCGACCGTCATCCGCCTCGACGAAACGGACTGCAGCCTTTCGTTTCTCCCCCTCTCTCACGCCTACGAACGTACGGGAGGGTACTACCTCCTCTTTGCCTGCGGCTCGGCGATCTACCTTGCGGAAAGCATCGAAACCATATCGCTCAACATCGCCGAAGCGAAACCGACCATCATCTTTACGGTGCCGAGACTGTTCGACCGGATGAAGGTCAACATGCTCAAGCAGATTGGCAACGAGAGCCCCATGAAACAGAAAATCTTCCATTGGGCCGTCAAAACCGGAGAGGAGTATAACCGCCAGATAAACGAGAAAAACCGGGCCTCGACGGCAGTTTCGATACAGCACGGCCTGGCCGACAGGCTTGTCTATCACAAGATCCGCAAAAAATTCGGTGGCCGCCTGCGTTATTTCGTTTCGGGAGGCGCCGCCCTGCCGCAGAAAATCGGGGAGTTCTTCCAGGCGATCGGCATCAACATTCTCGAAGGGTTCGGGCTGACGGAAACATCACCGGTCACCAACGTCAACCGGCCGGAAAAAATCAAGTTCGGCACGGTAGGACCTCCAGTAAAAAATGTCGAGGTGAAAATAGCTTCCGACGGGGAGATCCTGCTCAGGGGGCCAAACATCATGAAGGGGTACTGGCAGGACGAGGCCGCTACCAGCGACGTCATCAGGGACGGATGGTTCTACAGCGGCGATATCGGCGAAATCGACCGCGACGGATACCTGAAAATAACCGACAGGAAAAAGCACATCATCGTCACATCCGGCGGAAAAAACATTGCTCCGCAGCCGATAGAAAACCTCATCACCGAAAGCCCCTTTGTCGATCAGGTCATGGTGATCGGCGAAAAACGCCCCTTCCTTATCGCCGTCATCGTGCCGGATTTCGCCAAACTCAACGAATATGCCGCGCAGAACTCGATTTCGGCGAAAACAAACCGGGAGCTGATCGAGCACAAGGGAGTGCAGCAGATTTACGAAAAGCTCATGCGAACCATCTCGCGCCAGCTCGCCACTCACGAAAAAGTGCGCAAGTTCCTCCTGATCGAAGAACCCTTCAGCATTGAAAAGGGCGACATGACCCCTACCATGAAGCTGAAACGAAAAGCCATAACGGCGAAGTACGCTCAGGAGATCGACAGGGTATACAAAGCCCTCAACATGGTGTACAACACGGAGTGAGCCTCCGGGCTGCTCCCCACCCCGAACCTGCAATCTCCCGCACACCCTCCGGAAACCCTGAACCCCCTCTCTCTGCAGGCTTCCGGAGCCGCTCCATCTTTCGATAAGCCGCAGGGAAACACCCTGTCCCGAAGGAGAGTGCCCGATACCATTGCATTCCGGTCTTTATGTATTATTTTAACCAAAGACGTTCAGTTTATCGCACGAACCCCTAAGCGCCCATGCATCGGGAGATAGCAATACGCAAGGCGGAACCGGCCGATGCCCCGGCAATTGCATCGATCCTGGAGAATACCGGCTGGTTTCCTTTTTTCAACGGCGACACCCTGAAGCAGAACGCCGGGCGTATCGGCGAGTTTCTCGATAACGCCTATGCCGAGGCAAAAAGTCATTCGGCTTATGTTGCCGAAACAGGGGAAGACATTCTCGCAGGGTACGTTACTGTTCATTGGCTCCCCTATCTCTTTCTTCCGGCTCCCGAAGGATATATTTCGGAAATCTTCGTGGATGAACGCTACCGGGGAGAGGGTATCGGAAGGGCGCTGCTCGAAGCCGTTCGGGTGGAAGCTGACGCGAAGGGGTGTTCCCGCCTGATGCTCTGCAACAGCCGGACCCGCCACTCCTACAAGCGGGAGTTCTACCAGAAACTCGGATGGCAGGAACGCGAAACCGTCGCCAACTTCATTCTCAAGCTCTGAGCCGCCGCCGGCGTTGCATGACGCCCGCAATCCGGGTCACAGGCTGAATACCCGATAATCCCGATCGAAAATGGCGACTGCAGAAGAGTACGCTGAAGGCACCATACTTGAAGGAATACGAAAGACGCTCGTGTACTTCAATACCGTGGACGAACCCGTGCCCGAAGATGAAAAATCGCGCCATATCCGGCAGCGAATCGATGCGTTCGAGCCCCGTCTCCTTACGATCGAACAGGCTATGGAGTATATCCGGCAGGCAGAAGCCGTTGCTCTGGGCCAGAGGGTCTGCAGGGCGCTCCACCCCGGCTCGGTCTGCAGCGAATCGGTGTTTCTCGACGATCTTGCCATTGCAATGGTTCGTGCCGGAAAGGCAAGAAATTCTGGCGTCGAAGACGCCCGAAAAAGCCTGGAAAAATCTTCGGGCCACCCGCTCATCATATCGAAGGTTTCCGGAAAGCATCAGGAAATATGCCCCTCCGTACCGTCGGAATGCGTCTTCTGGCGAGCCGAAAAAAAAGGGATGCACTGCCTGAAACGCAAAGCCTGATCACTCCCTTATCCGCAGCACCCGCCCCTGTCCGTTCCGGCTCCCGCCCTCATCGACAAGCCCGTCGCGGACGAGACCGTCTATGATCTCCCGTATCCCCCATGGGCAGTCGCCGTAGCGCTCCTCGATCTCTTCGGGCAGAAGCTGCCCCGAATCCACGAGAGCCTTGAGCAGTCTGCCGCGATACCACCGTTTCGAGCCCTGGAATTTCGACTGTTTTGTGAGCGGTCGAATGCCGGTGATGCGGCTGGTGAGGCAGAGCGAACCGTAATCCATGAGGGCATTGTGCCAGTCGCGGCTGCGGCCCGCCGGCAGAAGCTGCTCCGCAATGGCCTGCATCCGCCGTTTGGGGGTATCTTCCGGAAGAGCGAATTCGTGGATGATGATGCGACGGATATTGGTATCGACAGCGGCAACGTCGAGATTGTCGGCAAAAACAGGAATGGAGCGGCTGGTGTAGTCGCCTATGCCGGGAAGGGTTATCAGTTCGGCGGGAGCGGCGGGCACCACGCCTCCGAAACGTTCCATAACGGTCCGTGCGCAGGTCTGCAGCCGCTGGCCGCGGGAGTTGTAGCCAAGACCGCTCCAGAAGGCAAGCACATCCCGGAGCGAGGCTGAGGCAAGCGTTGCCGTGTCGGGAAAACGCTCCATCCAGGCCGTATATTTTATGGCAACACGATCGGCCTGTGTCTGCTGGAGCATGATTTCACTTACCATGACGGCATAACGGTCGCAGGTCTGTCTCCAGGGGAAGCTGCGGCGACTGTGGCCGTAGAAATCGAAAATCTTCGTCCGGAAATCCTCTATCCGCTCCGGGCGCAGGAGAACCGTATTCAAGATGAGCCCTTTCTTTTACAGGGTGATGAAGCTGTCGGCGACAACAGCTCCTTTTTCGTCAAGTGTAAGCAGCGCCGCCTCGTGGAAGGGGTCGTGTCCGAAAAAGAGCAGCTCTCCGCCCTCGACCATCCTCCGGAGCAGGGCTGCTTTCTCGTCGATCAGCGTGAGTGGCTCGATATCGAAACCCATCACCCACGGCAGCGGCAGATGCGCCGAGGAGGGGACGAGATCGCCTCCATGCACCAGCGCCTGCTTTCCGTCGCTCACGCGCACGAGCTGCTGGCCTCTGGTGTGGCCGTTGCTCACGATCAGCTCTATGCCGGCGAACAGTTCGACAGCTCCCTCGATCAGCTCGACGCCGGAAAGCCGGGTGAACGCCTCGACGAAAGCCGCCGAGTAGCTGACCTTCTCCTTCTGGTTCGGCTTTATGGCCGACAGATAGTTCTCTTTCTGCACGTAGTGGCGGGCGGAGGGAAAAACCGGTTCGAGACCATCCCCCGCCGGCCTGAAAGCCCCTCCCGAATGATCGAAGTGCAGATGGGTGTAGATGACGTCGGTTATATCCTCCGGGACGAAACCGTGAGCCTGGAGTTCCGTTTCAAGCCTGAAACCGGAAAGGCGGTAGATCGAACGGAGTTTCTGGCTCCAGGCCGTACCCATGCCGGTATCGACAAGGATATTCCTGCCGTTGCCGGAAATCAGGAGCACCCTGGTCTTGAGCATGACCCGGTTGAGGTCGTCGGACGGGGTGAGTTTTTCCCACATGACCTTCGGCACAACGCCAAACATGGAGCCGCCGTCAAGCGCGAAATCCTGTACGTCGAGAGAGTACAGCCGGTAGTCGCCTATCTGCATCATAGGTATGCCCTGTTGATCTGTTGTTCGGTTGTGCCGACCGGAATCGCTTCCCGGTCAAGTTATGGCGCCGGAGACAATATTCACAAAGACTCCGGACTTTTTCCCGGCAAGGCCGGAAGCGCGGAATTCCGCAGGTCACCGCTGTTGAGCGGATAAAAACCCCGATAACGAAGGAATGAAAACAGGAAAGGAGCGCAAAACGCAAAAAAACAGCCGTCAGGCGGTCCTGAAGGAGGATAACCCCGTTTAAAAAAGAAGCCGGGCAGGTGAAAAACCGGCAGGTATGGGATATCTGCCGGTTCTCCTGTTACTGCTTCAGGCTTTTACAGCGACCTTGCGCTCTTTGACCTTGAGTGCGGCTTTGCCGGTACGTTTGCGCAGGTAGAAGAGTTTGGCCCTTCTTGCCTTGCCGTGCTTGAGTACGGTAACGCTTTCGACGTTCGGGGAGTTGACCGGAATGATCCTTTCAACACCGACGCCGTGCGAAATCTTGCGAACGGTGATGGTTTTTGAACCACCTGCACCGCGGTCGCTGATGACAACGCCTTCAAAAGCCTGCAGTCTCTCTTTTTCGCCTTCGATAACCTTCAGCTGGATCCTTACGGTATCACCGGGATTGATCTCCGGAAAATCGATTTTGCTCTGCGTGGCTTCAACTAACTGAATTAACTGATCCATTTTTCGACAACTATTTACGTTATTTTTTCACTCACTCTTCAAAAAACTTGTTTTCCAGCAGGTCCGGCCGCCTTTCAAGTGTCCGCTGGAGGGCGTTCTCGTGACGCCATTTCTCAATGTTGCGGTGATGCCCCGTCATGAGAACATCCGGAACCTTCATCCCTCTGAACTCCGCCGGTCTGGTGTAGTACACGCAATCGAGCATCCCGGTCTGAAAGGAGTCGGTCAGTGCGGATTCCCCGTCACCGATCACCCCCGGTATCAGCCTCAGAACCGCATCCATGATCAGAAGCGCGGGTATCTCGCCTCCCGAAACCACAACATCGCCTACCGAAACCTCCAGCGTGACAAGCTTCTGCCGAATCCGGTCGTCCACCGCCTTGTAATGGCCACAGAGCAGCATGAGGTTTTTCGTACGCGAAAGCCGGTTTGCCAGCGGCTGATCGAACGGTTTTCCATCCGGAGTGGGAAAGATAACCGCATCATACGCTCTCTCGGCAAGCAGTTTTTCGATACACGCGAAAACCGGTTCGGGACGAAGCACCATGCCGGCTCCACCGCCGAACGGGGTATCGTCAACCTGCCTGTAGCGCCCGAGACCGTAATCATGCAGATTGTGCACATGGATTTCCGCATACTGCTTCTTCCCTGCTATCGCGATCAGGCCGTTTGCGAGCGGCGAGTCGAAAAAGCCGGGAATAACGGAAATCACATCAATCCGGAGTGGTTCCATCATGGCCAGGGGACGTCAGCTCCCGTTTAAGAACAACCTGTTACAAAAACTCTTCAAACCTCGGGACAACCATAAGCCGTCTTTCGGTATCAATCTCTTCGATAAACTCCTCGATGGCCGGAATCAGCACGATTCTGCCGTCGCTCATGGCTACTTCATAAACCTCATGGGCCGGCATGCTGAGCACATCGGCAACGACACCGGCTTCCGCTCCGCTTCCGTCAATCACCTTCAGTCCCGTCAGCTCATGCAGGTAAGCCCTTCCTTCGGGCATCTTCTGCAGCTCCTTTTCCCCGATATAGAGGTTCATGCCGCAGATGGCCTCGGCCTCTTCACGACTTCCTATACCTTCAAAAAACAGCCACGCGAAGCCCCTGCCGAGCGAGGCGCGGACAACGCTGCGGAGCACCGCGTCGCTGTCCGTTTTACCTACATAATAAGCCTTCCGCGAAAGAAACCGCTCGGGATAATCGGTGACAGGCATAACCTTCACCTCGCCTTTCAGGCCTTTGGGCTTGAGTACGATGCCTGTCTTGTAGAGATCCATCCCCTGAAAACCTCACCCCGAAGGGCTCAGGCTTCGCTGCCGCTCGCTTCGGCTGCTTTTTTGGCCTGACGGCGACGGGTTTTGACGGCAATGCGCTTCACGCGTCTGTCGGCCTGGTTCTGCTGCCACTTTTCCATCTCGGCGGTGATATCCTCTTCGCTGCGGCCAAGTTTACGGAGCCTCAGCTCATGGAGAAGACCGGTAGAACGGATAAGGCTGCGGACGGTATCGGTCGGCTGTGCACCGGTCTGCATCCAGTAGGAAACACGGTCTTTCTTGATGGTGACGGCATGCGGTTTGGCTGTAGGCTGGTAGTGCCCTACAACTTCCAGAAACTTGCCGTCTCTCGGTGCGCGCGAGTCGGCAGCGACGATCTGGTAAAACGGCATTTTCTTTCTTCCGGTTCTTTTAAGTCTGATCTTTACCAATGCTTCAATAGTTTAGTTGATGGTAAGTACAAATATACGTTATCGCTTTAAAAACTTGTCGAGGGCCAGATTCTGCGAGGTGATCTTCCTGCCGGACTGCGACAGTTTCGACACGGAGCGCATCATCTTTTTCATCTCGCCGAACTGTTTCAACAGAAGGTTCACATCCTGAACCCTGGTTCCGCTGCCTTTGGCTATGCGCTGGCGGCGGCTTCCGTTGATGATTTCGGGATTCTCCTTTTCCTGGCGCGTCATCGAGTTGATCATCGCCTCGATAGGCCTGAAATCGAGATTGTCGATCTCCTGCTTCGGCACCATTTTATTGAGACCCGGAACCATTTCGATAAGCCCCTGGATGGAACCCATTTTCTTGAGCTGCTGCAGCTGATCGAAGAAATCGTTCAGATCGAACTCATTCTTCATGAGCTTTTTCTGCATCTGCATGGTTTTCTCGAGATCCAGCGTCTCCTGGGCCTTCTCGACAAAACTGACGATATCGCCCATGCCGAGAATCCTCTGGGCCATACGTTCAGGGTAGAAGAGGTCGAGATCGTCAACCTTTTCGCCGATGCTGATAAACTTGATGGGTTTTTCCACGACCTGCCGGATCGAGAGAGCGGCGCCACCGCGGGCGTCACCGTCGAGCTTGGTGAGCACGACACCGTCGAAATCAAGCCGTTCGTTGAATTCGCGGGCCGTATTGACGGCTTCCTGACCCATCATGGAGTCGACAACGAAAAGCAGCTCATCGGGCTTGAGCGCATGTTTGAGCGCTTCGGCCTCGGCCATCATTTTCTCGTCGATCTGCAAGCGTCCGGCGGTATCGACGATGAGCACATCCTTCGCCCCGGCACGCGCGGCCTCAAGGCCCTGCATGGCGGCTTTCATGGCGTCCTGCGCCTCTATGGAGAAAACCGGAACGTCAACCTGCTCGCCCAGGGTTTTCAGCTGATCGATCGCAGCCGGACGGTAAACGTCGGCGGCTACCAGCATGGGGTTTTTTCCGTTCTTCTTGAGTCTTTTCGCCAGCTTGGCGCAGAAGGTGGTTTTTCCCGAACCCTGAAGACCGGCAACCATGATGATTGCCGGAAGTTTTTTGGGAGAGAGGTTCAGCGGCCTGTTTTCGCCGCCCATCAGCTCGGTCAGTTCGTCATTGACGATCTTGACGATCATCTGGGCCGGGGAGACGCTCCTGATAACCTCTTCGCCAAGGGATTTCTCCCTGATATCCTCAACGAGCTTTTTGGCAACCTTGTAGTTGACGTCCGCACCGAGCAGCGCCCTCTTGATATCGCGCATGGCGATACCGATGTTGATTTCGTTTATGGTTGCCTGGCCTGCAAGTTTCTTGAAGGCAAGCTCTAATTTATCACTGAGACTGTCGAACATGAGCGTATCTGCTTTTTAAGATAAAGCTTAAAAATGATTAGCTTTAATTATAACAAAAATTCGCAAAAAATAAAATCACCACCGCTTCAGTTTACGCTTATTCTGGAATTTAACGCTATTTTTATTACCTATAAACAATTAAACCCCCTGCCGGGGGGAACTGGAGCCCGGAACAAAACGGCTGCACTTCCGGCATGCAGGGCCGCCGACACAGAAACATCCGGCCCGACCTGAAAAACAGTGCGCGGCACTGCGCGAAGACAGTAATGATAACTACGCAAGTCATATGTACGCTCTCCCGATTGAAAAGATCATCGATTCGTTCAGACGCCTGAAAATAGCCGTCATCGGCGATGTCATGCTCGACAAATATATTTTCGGCCATGTTTCGCGCATTTCGCCGGAGTACCCCGTTCCGGTGGTTGACGTCACCCACGAGGACCACCGCCTCGGCGGAGCAGCAAATGTGGCGCGCAATACCCTCTCGCTCGGGGCCGAAACCTTTCTGATCGGGGTGACCGGCTCCGATGCCGGACGGGAGATGCTGGCCGACCTTTTCAGAAGCCACGGCCTTCCATCCGACTATCTGGTCAGCGACGCATCGCGCCCCACCACCTGCAAGACAAGGATTCTGTCGCAGAACCATCACATCACCAGAGTGGACATCGAAAGCCGGGCTCCAGTAGACCCGGAAATCGCGAAGCTGATTGCCGGGAAACTGCGTGAAATCGCCGGATCGATCGACGCGGTCATTCTCGAAGACTACAACAAGGGGCTCCTGACGGCGACCCTCATCCGGGAAATCATCGGCATTGCCCGTGATCACGATCTGCCGGTACTTGTAGATCCGAAACTGCAGGGCTTCTTCGCCTATCAGGGAAGCACGGTATTCAAGCCCAATCTTTCAGAACTGGCCTCCTCTCTCGGCATGGTGGTGCACAACACCGATTTCGAGGTCGAAGCGGCCTGCCTGATGCTCGAGGAAAAGCTCGAGGCGGAAAACATTGTCGTAACGAGAAGCGAAAAGGGCATGACCATTTTCAACGGAGAGTTCACCCACATACCTTCAGCCTCGGTCGAGGTTGCCGATGTTTCGGGAGCCGGAGATACCGTGATCGCCGTTCTTGCCCTGGGAACTGCCGCAGGGCTCGATATCGTCACGAGCGCCGAAATCGCGAACCTGGCTGCAGGAACCGTCTGTCAGGAGGTCGGCGCTGTACCGGTAAGGGCTGACAGACTTGTCAGGGCCTGGAAGGAGCATCTCAGATAATGCAGAGGTGCTCCTCGATCTCCTCCGGATAGGGGGGATTGTAGGAACTGCTGACCAGGAGATTCCTCATGTTCTGCAGCGAGTAAAAGGGCACTTCGAACAGGGCCGTATTGCTGACCGGGGAAGGCACGTCGCTGCCGGGATTGACATGCATGACAAAGGTTATATGCACGCCGCCGCTGTCCGTAGGGGAAAAAATCCATAATCCCCTGCAGTGACGCACCCTGTGGTATTGCGGATTCGGCGGCAGGTAATCGGGCTCTCCGGTCATCGTGACGGCTACGGCATGATCACCGGCCTGGGCAAGCCCCGTACGGACAATCATCTCCCGCTTCTGCAGCGGCCAGGGCGCATTGATGACCTGGCGAACGACATACTCGAGGCAATCGTTTTTTTCGAGAACGTCCATACCCGCAAGCTGGTGAACCCAGCGGTGGTAGTTTGCGGTATCGTAAAAAAGACTTATCAGCTTTCTGAAGGTTACCGGAAATTCCGTTTCCCCCTTGAAACCCAGAACATCGGAGTTTTTCACTTTCGAGGAAAAAATCCGGATTCCCTTGTGCTCTACGCGAAAATCCCAGTTTGCCTGCAGCGCCGACTGAACATCCATATAGCAGAAACGTTAAGTGTAAAAAAAAGCATACCTGCTTTTGAAGACAAATTTTTTCGGAAAGGCTATTCGGAAATGAAATCCTCGTAGTTCTGGACGATATCGCCGGGCGAGTTTTTGAACGGTGCGGCGACAGGCGTCCGGTATTTCTCTCGTTTGGCCATCTGACGCATGTTGTTCAGGGTATGGTAGGGGGTATCGATTACGGCGATATTGGCAAGCCATGCGGGAATTTCGCCACCCGGTTCGATATGCAGCCTGAAAACCACCCTGCACGAACTGTCGGAAAGCGGCAGGATATTCCATGCCCCTTCAAGCTGCATGACCCTTACATACCTGTCGTTCAGGGGAAGAAAATCCGGCACGGATTCAAGCTTGATGAAAACCTCGGAGGTTTCGGGATCGGTATACCCCTGCGAACGGGTAATGATTTCACGATCGGAAATCGGCCAGGGCGCGCTGACAAGCTGATAGACGATCCTGCCATCACTTTCCTCTTCGGAAAGTTCCCTGAGCAGGCGCATCTCCCTGGTTTTCCATACCCACTCCGTTGCGGCTTCGATATCGTAGAGCAGGCTGAGCACGGCATGCTGGGGAGCGTCGATTTCGGCGACGCCGACAAATGAAAGAAATTCAGATGTGGGAACCGGGCAGGTGAAAATCCTGAGCCAGTCGTTTTTCAGGCGAAGGGTGCAGGTGCTGCTGTTTATTTTTTCAAGCAGGGACATGGCGGTATTGTTTTGAAATTAATGCGCTGCGGCCGTTTCCGAGCCAAGAACCCTTGATGCAACCGTAACCAGAGGGTCGGACTGCATGATGTAAACCCTGATCTGACCTTCCGCGCCGAACATGCGATGAGCCAGCCTTGCTTTTACCGCAAGAGCGATGTTCTTTCGCTCCCTGATGAATGCCTGTTTCTGGAATGTAATCTTTTTTTCCGCACAGACTTTCATCACCAGCGCCTCGAGACGGCTCTCCTCGGTGTAGTCTCTGATAAAGCGATCGAGCGATTTCCGGTGCTTCTGCACGCTGCTTGCCGGATCGTCAAGAATCCTCTGTGCAAGATACTCGAAAGAGCCGGCGGCATAAAGCGCCTGGTAAAAATCCGCATAGGGCCTGCCGCTTACCCAGTAATCGGGAATGATGCCGCCGGCATCCCTGAGCAGCTCGTACTGCCCTTTCTGCAGAATCTTGCCGTTTTCAGGACGAGAAAGAACTCCGGGCAGGGAACCTGTGCGGTAAACGGATATATCGCTGTTTTTAAGATAGAGGTAACTGTCCGGAGCCGCAAAGAGTTTCACCGGCTGAAGATTGACCATTGCATCCTTGTAGTACAACTCCCGTCCGTCGCCGCCTTTGCGGTAGATTCTCTGAATCTGGCGTCCTGAAGGGGTGTAATACCTCGATACGGTCAGGCGCAGGGCCGAGCCGTCCTTGAACTCGAACTGCCGCTGGACAAGTCCCTTGCCGAAGGTCAGCTCTCCGATAATCACCGCGCGCCTGTTGTCCTGAAGGGCCCCGGCAAGAATTTCCGACGCGGAAGCACTGCCTTTATCGACCAGTACGGCAACCTTGCCGGTCTCGTAGCCGTCTCCTGATTTCGCCTCGTAACGGGCGTCTTCAACTGCATTTTTAGCGCTCCTGGTATACACGACAAGCTGACCCTTGTGCAGAAACTCATCGGCCACTTCGACGGCCTGCTCGAGGAATCCCCCGGGATTTCCCCGCAGATCGATCACGAGGCGCTTCATACCCTGTTTTTTCAGCGAAGCAAGCGCCTTTCGGAACTCGTCAGCCGTTGTTGCCACAAAACGGCTCAACCTGATATATCCGGTGCCGTCACCGAGCACAAAGACCGCATCGATACTCGATGTCGAAATCCGTTCCCTGGTGACGAGAAAATCCATAATCTTTCCGCTGAGTGGACGGAACACCTTCAGCTTTACCGTTGTCCCCCTTTTGCCCCTGAGCTTGCGCAATACCTCCTGATGGGTAATACCTATGGCCGAAACCGAATCGATGGCGACAATCCTGTCGCCGGCCGCGATGCCCACTGCAGCACTCGGTCCTCCGGAAAGCGGGGTAACGACAAGCAGGGTATCATTGATGACATCGAATTCAATGCCGATACCATCAAAATTACCGTCGAACTCCGCCTGTGAAAAGGAAACCTCCTCGGCTTCGAGATAAACAGAATGAGGATCGAGAGACTCCACCATACCCTTTATGCCAGCCCCTGCCAGACTGTCGGCCTGCACCTCATCGACATACAGGTCCTTTATCAGACTATATGCATCAGCCATTTTTCTCTCGGCGCCCGTGCTCTCCTGCTCGCCCCTGTTCAGTCTGGTACCGAGAAAGACACCGAAGGCAAGAACAACCACCATTATGATAACGGTTAAAATGCGGGACATGTGAGCCTGGATTGATTTAAGCGAAAAGCATCTTCATTCATCTTGAATCCTATTTTACC
>JAAXXP010000119.1 GCA_013334435.1 Chlorobiaceae bacterium
CTCGTTCAGGGAGATATTCTGATCGATCTTGCCTTTCTTGCCGACGACATCATCGGCGTCAGGGGAAGCGTTTTTATCGACGCCCCTCCTGAAGCTGTCTGGAGGGCACTGACGGATTACGACAACCTCCACAGAACCCTTCCGAAAGTCATGGCAAGCCGGCTTGTCGAACGAAACGACAGCGAAGTCATCCTCGATCAGACCGGAAAAACCGGAATATTTATATTTGAAAAAACGGTTAATTTCAGATTGCTGGTCAAAGAGGAACATCTGAAGCGGATTGTCTTCGAGCAGATAAGCGGCGACTTCCTTGTCTACGGGGGATCCTGGCTGCTGCTGCCGCTTTCCGGCCGAAAAAGCACGATACTCTCTTATGAAGCGACGATCAAACCGGCATTTTTCGCACCGCCGATCCTGGTCAGTTTCGTGCAGCGTCAGGATCTTCCGGGCATTTTAAGAGCACATAAACAGAGCGCCGAAAAAGCCTCTGCCACATGATCGGCATTTCCGGCGGCAGATAACCACAGGTAACAAGTCTCACGGAACACGCTCCATGATCACAGAAAAACCAGTCTGCGTTACCGGCGCATCCGGATTCATCGCATCGCATATCGTCAGCCAGCTCCTTGCAGAGGGGTACCGGGTCAGGGGAACCGTGCGCAGGAGCCCTGAACACTACCCGTACCTGCTGCAGCTTCCCGGCGCCAGGGAGCGGCTTGAGCTGGTGGAGGCCGATCTGCTCAGAAGCGAATCGTTTCTTCCCGCTTTCAGGGAGTGCGCCTGTGTCATCCATACGGCAAGCCCCTACGTCATCAATGTCAGGGATCCGGAAAACGATCTTGTCAAACCGGCGCTGGAAGGCACAGCCGCGGTGATGGAAGCCGCGGGAAAAACAGCCACACTCAGACGCATCGTACTCACCTCCTCCGTGGCGGCGATCACCGATGAGCCCGACAGTACGAAAGTGTTCACCGAGCGCGACTGGAACACCCGTTCATCCCTGCAGCGTCATCCCTACCACTACTCGAAAACCCTTGCCGAACGAGCGGCATGGGACTATATCGGGCAGAATAAACCGCATTTCGACCTGGTGTCGATCAATCCCGCCATGGTCACCGGCCCCTCGATCGTCCCGACCATCAACACCACCAACGCCATGATCCGCGATATCATAACCGGCGTCTACCCCGGCATACTCGACATAAACTGGGGGTTCGTGGACGTCAGGGACACCGCCCGTGCGCATATTCTTGCCATGGAAAAAGAGGAAGCCGGCGGCAGATACCTTTGTTCAGCCGGCCTCATGCACATGCGCGAACTGGTGGAACTGCTTCGCCTTTCGGGATACGCCGACTATCCGCTGCCGAAA
The DNA here is from genome assembly GCA_013334435.1 of Chlorobiaceae bacterium. GTDB lineage: Bacteria > Bacteroidota > Chlorobiia > Chlorobiales > Chlorobiaceae > Chlorobium. The sequence goes on from JAAXXP010000119.1 coordinate 1,370, forward strand.
AGGGACCTCACCGGACGCCTCGGAACCTCGCTCATGACCGCTCTCTCGTGGACGCTGCCACGCGATACCGGAACCTACATCCGGACGCACATCGGACGCTCGATCCGTTACGGATGCAGCAAAATCAAGCAGGAACTCGGCATAAGCTTCATGCCGGTCATGGAAAGTATCCTCGAGGCAGCCGACGACATGGTTCGCAAAGGCCATCTCGCTCCATCGAAAAAACCATAGAAAGACTCACCTCCGAAAAAAAACGCTGAACGGCAGACCGCTGAAGAGCGCCCTGTCGTCTTTTTTCCGCAAAGCCTGCACCAGCTTCCTGCCATCGAGCGTTTCGGGCAAGCGCAGCAGAACATCCCGCAAGGCCCTGAGTACCGAAAGGGAGCACGAAATGCCGTCGGGACCTTTGAAAAGATAAAACAGGGCAGAACCCCCTTCCAGAAAAAGACGCACCGGAAGCACCGCCACGAGGGAAGACAGGCTCATGTTTTTCAGGAGCATCAGGAGGTTGTTCCGATGGTTGTAATATATTTTTTCCGGGGAACCCTGCGCCAGCGAAGCGCCGCCCTCATGCCAGACTACCGAAGAGGGCGCCGACATGACACGGTATCCGGCGAGCCGCATCCGCCAGCAGAGATCGATCTCTTCCATATGCATGAAAAAGGAGTCGTCGAACCCGCCGAGCGATTCGAAAACATCCCGCCGGACGAGCATGGCCGCACCCGAAGCCCAGAACAGCTCTTTCGGCCGGTTGTACTGTCCGTTATCGGCCTCCACACCGGAAAAATTCCGGCCGTAGCACCATGGATAGCCAAGCCGGTCGATCATACCTCCTGCCGCACCTGCATGGTCGAAAACCTGCCGCCCCTTTTCGTGCTCCGGAAGGGAGAGAATTTTAGGCTGCAGAGCTGCAATCCGCCGATCGCGCTGTGCGGCAGAAACAAGTTCCTCGAGCCAGCCCGGCTCGTGCCGGGTATCGTCGTTCATGAAAACCAGATATTCCGACCCGGATGCTCCGGCGCCGGCATTGCAGCCGCCCGCATAGCCCCGGTTTGCCGGAAGGGAGAGCAGGCGAACACCGGGAAACCTGGAGACAAGCTTCTCCAGCTCCGGCTTGCCGCTCCCGTTATCGACCACCAGGATGCCCAGCGGCCGATAACGGGTTTTTGAAAGGGAATCGAGGCATCGTTCGAGACGTCCGGCATCCCGGTAATGAGGAATGACGACCTCAACAGTCGGGTAAGCAACAGCAACGGAGATATCCATGAAAACAGCCTTTCAGCGCAGGCTGCGCCAGAACTCGCCGGCAAGCCGGGAGGTCTCGGCGGGGCTGGCTGCACCGGCAAGATGCTGCAGCAGCGCGGAACCCACAACGGCGCCGTCGGCAAAACGCCACATCTGTTCAACGCGCGCCTTGTCCCTGATGCCGAACCCAACGACAAATTTCTTCCGGGTATGAGCCCTGACCCGTTTCAGATACTCCTCAACGGCTTGGTCGCCTTCGGCTCCGGCAAGCTTGGACGTTCCGGTTGTGGCATTGACGGCAAGGCAGTAGGAAAAATCGGTCGAAAGAGCGTCGATCATCTCGATACGCTCCGGAGGCGTTACCGGAGAGATGAGGAAGACCACCGTGAGGCCGAAACTTTTCGCCCTCTCAAGGAAATCCTCCGCCTCCTCGGGTGGAAGATCGGGCAGGAGCAGTCCGTCGACGCCCGCATCGGCTGCATCATGCAAAAAACAGTCCCCGCCGTAGGCGATAAGCGGATTGCAGTAACCCATAAGCAGGATCGGCGCAGTGACTTTACGGCACCCTTCTCCCGCACGGGCCTTCTGTACCAGTTCCAGAAGGTGCTTGACCGTTACTCCGTTGCGGATGGCGGTCTGCGCGGCATCCTGGATAACAGGCCCGTCGCCTACCGGATCGGAAAACGGAATGCCGAGTTCGATGATATCGGCTCCGTTTTCCTGGAGCGCCTCGAGCACCGGCAGCGTTGCCCCCTCCACCGGGTATTCGGGCATGTAGTAGGCGATCAGCAGCTTTTTGTCGCCTTCAAGAAGAGTGGTGATTCGATTTTTTTTCATGGCAGAAAGCGGCGAACGCTCAGAACAGAAGTTGCGGAATAACGAAAATATCAAGGATCATCGAGATCATGGTGATCATATGCACCAGCACGCTTCCCCATACATTACGGGTCTTCAGCACCAGATAGCCTCCGAAAATGCCGATGGGAAAAGCCATCATGGCCATCAGGGCGCGCTCCCGCAAACCGACGGGCGCAACCGCGAAATGGTTCAGGACATAGAACATGGCGGTAAGAAACACCGTCAGGTGCCGGTTGTACCCCTTTTCGATCATGGCGGCGAACATGATACCCCGCCAGAGAAACTCCTCGGCCAGCACCAGCACGGGAAAAAGAAACAGCATGTAACGGTTCACCAGAATGTTCACCATCTCCCCCATCGGCGCGCCACCGTTTTTGTAGTACATCACCGTGTTCATGACGTCCATGGCAAACAGCAGGCCGCCGGCCACTCCTCCCCACAGAAGCGATTTGCGAAGGTCGCCTCCGGCAAGGTACATATCGGACCATTCATGGAACGTTCGGCCGCGCCAGAGAACAAGACCGATGGAGCCGACAACATAGATGAACAGCGCCGGCCACTCCAGAAGCGGCGTGAAATGACCCACAAGACCCGCGATCCATATCAGGGCCATAAGGCCGAATGACAGCTTGAGCCGCTCGTCGAGAGCGGAAAATCCTGCAGAATACGCTTTAACCGGTTTCATGTTTTTTTTTAATTCTGGAAAGGT
>JAAXXP010000035.1 GCA_013334435.1 Chlorobiaceae bacterium
CACAACTCGACATTCTCGTCGTGGACGACGAAATCAATATCCGGAAGACCCTGTCGGTTTTCGTGGAATCGCGGGGACACCGGGTAACGGCGGTCAGCAATTCCCGAGATGCCGTCAGGGAGGCCGAACTGCACGTCTTCGACATCGCTTTCGTTGATTTGCGGCTTGGCGCGGAAAACGGACTCGATCTGGTGCATTCGCTGCTGAGAGTATGCCCGCAGATAAAAATTGTGGTGATAACAGCCTACGCCTCCATCGACACCGCTGTCGAAGCCATGAAACGCGGAGCGGCGGACTACCTTGCCAAGCCGTTCACTCCCGGCCAGCTCGAACTGATTATTGAACGTCTCGCAGGACTCTGCGATATGGAAAACCGTATAACGACCCTGCAGGAAGATCTGAACCGGATACATCCCGAAGCGTATCTTTCTTCCCGATATTCGTCCATGCAGCGGGCGCTGGAACTCGCCCGTCAGGTAGCACCTTCTGAAGCCGTCGTGCTTCTGCGTGGCCCGAGCGGTACAGGAAAAACGGTTCTTGCCCGTTCGATCCACAACTGGAGCCACAGGGCATCAAAACCCTTCGGTATCGTCTCCTGCCCTTCACTCGGCCCGGAACTGCTTGAAAGCGAGCTTTTCGGCCATGTGAAAGGCGCTTTCACCGGAGCGGTCAGGGAAAATCCCGGAAGGGTTGCCTCCTGCGAAGGGGGCACGCTGTTTCTGGACGAGATCGGCGACCTGCCGCTCCCGGTCCAGCCGAAACTCCTGCGTTTCATCCAGGATCGTGAATACGAAAGGGTTGGCGACCACCAAACCAGAAAAGCCGACGTCAGAATCGTTGCCGCCACGAACATGGATATGGAACGTGCGGTCAGGGAAGGAGGTTTCCGCGAAGACCTCTTCTACCGCCTGAACGTCATCCAGATAGAGCTGCCGCCGCTTTCGGGAAGACCGGACGACGTAGCACTGCTTGCCGGCAACATGCTGGGCTTCTTTTCCGCACAGAACCACAAATCCATCTCGGGATTTACCGAACAGGCCTTGCATGACCTGAAAACATATTCATGGCCGGGAAACATCAGGGAATTGCGGAACGTAATCGAGCGGGCGGTCATTCTCTGCAAAACCGGGCAAATCGGTGAAGAACTGCTTCCCGAAACCATCATTACCCAATCGCCACCTGTCCGGATAGGAGATATGCTGCCGCTGGAGGTCATCGAAGAAAACCATATCAGGAGCATTCTCGTATCGACGAAATCCCTGCAGGAAGCCGCCGACACGCTCGGAATCGATCAGGCCACGCTCTGGCGAAAGCGAAAACAATACCGGATCTGAACTTGCCGGACAGGAAACGCATTGCAAAATTCAATGCATTTCAATGTACTTCCCTCCCTACCCTTGCGTTCTGCAAGATGTTGCTGACCGCACTTTCCTTATGTTTGATGATGTAAATACCATGCGCAACCGACCCGCGGGACCCCGAACGGGAAACGGCTGTTCATATTTTGAACCGGAAATCATGCGCCACCCGATATACCGGATCAACATCGTCAGTATACCATGACAAGTCTCAATATCCTCCGCAGCGTAAAAAAACTTGTTCTCGGCCGCGGACGGGATTTTCGTGATCAGAACATCTTCCACAAACTTGCACTCACGGCGTTTCTCGCCTGGGTCGGACTTGGTTCGGATGGACTTTCCTCTTCCTGTTACGGACCCGCAGAAGCATTCAAGGCACTCGCCGGTCATCCGACCCTCGGTATTTTCGTAGCCATTGCAACCGGCGTAACCATTCTGATCATCGCGTCCAGCTACTCACACATCATAGAACTCTTTCCTTACGGCGGCGGGGGATACCTTGTCGCCAGCAAACTGCTCTCTCCGGAAATCGGGGTCGTTTCGGGAAGCGCGCTGCTGATCGACTACGTTCTCACCATTACCATTTCAATTGCAAGCGGAGCTGATGCCATTTTCAGTTTTCTTCCCGGAAACATGCTCGGCTTCAAGCTCTGGTTTGCCGTATTCGGGGTTTCCGTGCTCCTGATACTGAACCTTCGAGGCATCAAGGAAGCGGTAGTACCCCTGGTTCCGGTTTTCCTGCTGTTCATAGTCACCCACTTCATCGCCATCGTTTACGCCCTGTTTTCCCATATGGCAGACTTCGGAACGGTATACCGGGAGACCGGAAGCGAACTTGCTTCTTCAGTCAGCACCCTCGGGTATTCCGGAGTACTGTTCCTCATCCTGAAAGCTTACAGCCTCGGGGCAGGTACCTTTACCGGTATTGAAGCCGTCAGTAACGGGCTTCCCGTACTGAGAGAACCGAAAGTCGAAACCGCAAAAAAAACCATGACGTACATGGCGGTCTCACTTTCCGTAACGGTGATGGGGCTGATGCTGGCTTACATTCTTTTCGATGTCCGCGACACGCCCGGCAAAACCCTGAATGCGATTCTCTTCCAGAACATCGTCGCTTCGTGGAACGGGCATTACGGCATGATTTTCGTATGGATAACCCTGTTTTCCGAAGCGGTTCTGCTGTTCATTGCCGCACAGACCGGTTTTCTCGACGGCCCGAGGGTTCTGGCGAACATGGCGCTCGACAAATGGCTGCCCTCGCGTTTTGCAATGCTCAGCGACAGGCTGGTGACGGAAAAGGGAATCCTGCTCATGGGCACCGCCTCCCTTGCCATGATGGTACTGTCGAAAGGGTCTGTCGATTTTCTCATCGTGCTCTACAGTATCAACGTCTTTATCACCTTTACCCTCTCGCAGCTGGGCATGGTGAAACACTGGTGGGAGAAACGGGAAAGCGAAAAACGGTGGGCAAGCAAGCTTGCGGTGAACGGCATCGGTCTGGTGCTCACAACCTTCATCCTGCTGTCCGTACTGATTCTCAAATTCCACGAAGGCGGATGGGTCACCATCCTGATTACAGGACTGCTGGTCATGGGCGCCTTCTTTATAAAGGCTCACTACAAAAAGACCTACGATACGCTGAAAAGGCTCGATGTCATTGTTGAAGCCGCCGTCCTGACAGGGGCCGATGTGAGCGACAAGGAAACCGCCGGTTCATGTCCGATGCCTGCCTTCGAGCCGGAATCCAAAACAGCGGCCATTCTGGTAAACGGCTTCAACGGTCTCGGCCTGCATACCCTGTTCAGCGTTTTCCGCCTGTTCGGCGAAAGTTACAGGAATTACGTGTTCGTCGAGATCGGCTCCATCGATGCCGGAAATTTCAAGGGTGCCGATGAAATAGGCAATCTCGGCAACTTCGTACGCAACGAGACGTCGAAATATGTCGACTACATGAAAGAGCATGGCTACTATGCCGAAGCCTATGTATCCATAGGCACCGACGTCGTCGAGGAGATCAACAAGCTGGTACCCGACATCACCGCACGATTCCCCAATATCGTCTTCTTCGGCGGACAGCTCGTTTTCAGCAAAGAATCCCTGATGGACCGCTGGCTGCACAACTACACGGTTTTTGCCGTACAGCAGAACCTCTACGTGCATGGCATCCCCTTTCTGATCCTGCCTATCAAGGTATGATCTCCTGCAGCGATCTCTCTGAACGCGTATGAAACGACATTGAAAAATGCAATGCCGTTTCGTGGCATTCCTTGATTTTTCCAAGACACGGGCAACCCAAACTCCTGCTTTTGCGTTGATATACAAGGGTTTCAGGCATTGGCACGCTATTTGGCTTAACACATCCGGAGGCATACATGATCGGAATACGACAGAAACTTGCGCTCGGCTTCGGGAGCCTGCTCCTGATCGTCGTCGCAATGGGAATACTCACGATCCGGCAGATCGATACACTTGGTGAAGCCATCGACGTCATTCTCAAGCAGAACTACCGGAGCGTGATCGCCTGTCAGGAGATGACCGAGTCACTCGAGCGGATCGACAGCGGCGTCCTGTTCACCTTTGCCGGCCATTACGAGGACGGTATCCGCAACATCAGGCAGCATGAACGACATTTCGAAAAAGCATTGCATACGGAACTCGACAATATCACCCTGCCCGGCGAGCACGAAAAGGCCATGCGTATCAGTACCCTGTTCAGAAGGTACTCCACCGTTATCGCCAGGGTAACCGATCCGCAGCGTCCTTTGCTGGAAAGGCAGCAATACTATTTCTCGACCCTTCTGCCGCTGTTCCGGGAAATCAAACAACATGCGGGGTACATACTCGACATGAACCAGAGAAACATGAACGAGGCGAACGACAATGCCAGAAAAATGGCAGCTTCGGCGCACAACACCATGCTGGCCGCAATTGCTGCAAGTGCGCTGCTTGCCATACTCTTCAGTTTCCAGTCGAACCGGTGGATTCTCATGCCGATCCGGAAACTGATCGTTTCAGCCCAGGAGATCAGCAAAGGCAATCTCGACCTCTCGCTCGATACCTCGTCGAACGACGAGATCGGGCAGCTGTCCCGCTCGTTCAACGAGATGGCGACTACCCTGCGCAGGATACGGAAAGCGGACAGCCAGATCCTCCTGCGCACCAGAAAAACCCTGCAGGATGTCTTCAGAACCCTCCCCCTGCCCGTCGCGGTATTCGATCCGGACGGTCTTGTCGAGATCGCGACCGAAAGTGCGGAACGCTACTTCGGCATGAAGCCGGGCAGCAACGTTCATGACCTTGGATACCCCTGGATGGAGGAATTGCTGGCCGGAACGTTCCGGAAAGGATCAGGAGCGGACTCCGGAAAAAACGGAAGTTTTATCCAGCATTTTGCCGATAACCGTGAGATCTTCTTCCAGCCCACCATCGTTCCGATTCCCTCCGGACACCCTGCAGAGGAGAGTTCCGGAACGGCGCTGATATTGCGGGATGTCACGCAGGTGCATGAACAGCTCGAACTGAAGCGCAGCGTCATTGCCACGGTTTCACACCAGCTGCGCACACCGCTGACCGCATTGAGAATGTCCATCCACCTCCTGCTCGAAGAGCATACAGGACACCTCAACGGGCAACAGGCCGACCTGCTGCTCGCCGCTCGGGAAGAGAGCGAGCGCCTTGTGCATATCCTCGACGACCTGCTCGATATCAACCGGATCGAATCCGGCAAGGCTCATCTTGACCTGTCTGCCCTTTCTCCCTGCCGGATCGGCGCTGAAGGCATGGAACCGTTCCTTCTGCCCTCCCGCGATCAGGGAGTAAGCATAAGGAACACCATTCCCGAAACACTGCCGGATATTCTGGCGGACAGGGAAAGCCTCATGCACGTTTTTGCAAACCTGCTCTCCAACGCCCTCCGGTTCACCTCCGCCGGAGGCTCAATAACGCTCAATGCATGCGAAGATGACGGCAACATCCGGTTCTCGGTTGAAGACACCGGAACAGGCATCGACGCCGAACATCTGGAACACCTTTTCGAGCCGTTCTACCGGGTTCCGGGACAGCGGGAGAAAAACGGCATCGGTCTCGGGCTCTCGATCGTCAAGGAGATCGTGGATGCGCACGGAGGAACTGTCGGCGCGGAAAGCTCTCCGGGAAAAGGGTCGCGATTCTCTTTCACCCTGCCCGTCCGGAAAACCTGATCTGAAAGAACAAGCGTGCAGAAAAAAATCCTGCAATCATGAACGTTTACCAGACTCTGTATCTCGGCATTCTGATTTTTCTCGTCATCGCCGGTCTGGGCGCACTTGCCGGCATCATCTTTCATCTATAGGAGAGTGACATGAATTTGATCGTCCTGCTCGTTTTTATCACCAGCATGGGTTACCTGGTCTATGCGATCGTTCATCCCGAAAAATTCTAACATCATCGAATCATGGCACCGTTACTGTTGCTGACCCTCATCGTTCCCGCCCTGCTGTCCTGGCCACTCGGAAAGGTTATGGCTCATCTGATCGAGCCCGGCGGAACATCCCGCTACGGACGCCGGACATCGGAACTTTTCTGCAGGACAGGAGGAGACGCGCTCACTGGTGAACAGGACTGGAAGCAGTACCTCGTCTCCATGCTCGTGTTCAACATGATGATGTTCGCTTTCGTGACGACGGTACTTGCCCTGCAGCAGTCGCTGCCGCTGAACCCTGACGGTAAAGGCCCTCTGGAAGCAAGCCTGATATTCAACACCGCGGCGTCGTTCGTCACGAACACCAACCTCCAGCACTATTCCGGAGAAGCCGCAATGAGCTATTTCTCCCAGCTTGCCGGACTGATGTGGCTGCAGTTCGTCTCCGCCGCCACAGGAATCGCATGCCTTGCCGCCCTTGCGCGCGCATTGGGAGGCAGAAGCAGCGTCGGCAATTTCTATATCGACCTCCTGCGGGCTGCATTTTTCATACTGCTGCCGCTCGCCCTGCTTCTTGCGCTCATCCTGATCGCGGGAGGGGTACCGATGACCTTCGAAGGGGCTGCTGTAGCCCGTACCCTCGAAGGGGCAACGCAGACCATGGCCCGCGGGCCTGTTGCTGCCATGGTGGCCATCAAACAGCTTGGCACCAACGGGGGTGGGTATTTCGGCCCCAACTCCACCCACCCGTTCGAAAACCCATCCTTCTACACCAACATCGTGGAATGCATGAGCATTGTCCTGATTCCCATGGCGGCGGTCTGGATGTTCGGGCGCATCACGGGTCGCATGCGCGACGCATCGGTCATCTTCTCGGTCATGATGATTCTGCTGCTCGTCAAGGCTGCGGCCGCATTCTGGCTTGAAAGCGCTCCCGCTGCGGCACTTTGGGGGCTTCCCGTCGAAGCCGCCCCGAATCTCGAGGGCAAGGAACTGCGTTTCGGGGCAGGAGCCGGCGCTCTCTGGGCTGCGCTCACGACCGCCACAAGCAACGGCTCGGTCAACTGCATGCACGACAGCCTCAACCCGCTGACCGGCCTCGTACCGCTGGCCGGCATGTGGATCAATGTCGTGTTCGGCGGTGTCGGCGTCGGCATCATCAACCTGTTCATCTTCATCATCATCGGCGTCTTCATCTGCGGCATGATGGTGGGGCGCACCCCGGAATATTTCGGAAGGAAAGTCGAAACCGGGGAAATGCGGCTTGCCCTGCTTGCCCTTCTGGTGCATCCCCTTCTGATCCTCGGAGGAACGGCGCTCTTCGCGGCCACTCCGGCCGGGGCGGCCACCGTGCTGAACAGCGGAGCCCACGGGTTCACGGAAATCCTCTACGAGTTCACTTCAGCCGCGGCCAACAACGGATCGGGCTTCGAGGGACTCGGCGACAACACCGTTGCCTGGAACATCGCCACCGGAGTGGTGATGCTGCTGGCCCGTTATATCCCCATCATTCTGCCCCTTGCGATCGCCGGATCACTGGCGTCGAAAAAACCGGTGCCGGAAACCTCCGGTACCCTTCGAACCGACACCCCGCTGTTCGGGCTCATCATTCTCGGCAGCGTGATCTTCATCGGAGCGCTGCTGTTCCTTCCGGTAGCCGTGCTTGGTCCCCTGGCGGAGCACCTCTCGGCGGCAAGCCATTGAGGAAAGGAACCTTCCCGAAGAACCAAACCTGAAACCATGACGAACCGTACTTCCCTGCCGGATACCTGTGAACAGGCCAAATCCGGACGCCGTAAGGCAAAAACCTCCTCACTGTTTGAAAAACAGCTCGTAACGGGAGCACTCCGGCGTTCTGCCGTAATGCTCGACCCCAGGTCGATGGCAAAAAATCCGGTCATGTTCGTTACCGAAGCGGGAGCGGTGCTGACCACGCTCATCGCCGCCGGGAATGCCTTCACCGGCAAAGGAAACCTGACCTATACCGTAGCGGTCGCACTCATCCTGTGGCTGACCGTCCTGTTCTCGAACTTCGCCGAAGCCCTTGCAGAAGCCAGGGGCAAGGCCCAGACGGACAGCCTCAAACGCACACGCCGCAATACCGTTGCAAGAAAAGTGACGAACGGCCGGGAGGAATCCGTGAATTCCGATGAACTGCAGGAGGGCGACCGGGTTGTCGTGCTTGCCGGCGAGATCATTCCGGGTGACGGGGAGATCGTCGAAGGAGCCGCAATGGTGGACGAATCCGCCATTACCGGCGAATCGGCACCGGTGGTGCGCGAAGCCGGAGGCGACCGGTCCGGGGTGGTCGGCGGAACGAGAGTCATTTCGGACCGCATCGTGATCCGCATATCCGTTTCGGCGGGCAATACCTTCCTCGACAGGATGATCGCTCTTGTCGAAGGCGCCGTACGGCAGAAAACGCCCAATGAACTTGCGCTTACCGTCACCCTTGCCGGCCTTACCCTCGCGTTCCTGCTGGTGACAGGCTCTCTCTGGCCGATCGGAAAGTATTTCGGCATGACGCTTCCGGTACCCACCCTTGTCGCACTGCTTGTATGCCTCATCCCGACCACCATCGGCGCTCTCCTGGCTGCAATCGGACTTGCCGGCATGGACCGGGCGCTGTCTGCGAACGTACTGGCAAAGAGCGGCAAGGCCGTGGAGCTTGCCGGCGACATCGACACGCTGCTGCTCGACAAGACCGGCACCATCACCATAGGCAACCGGCAGGCGTCCGACTACTTCCCGCTTCCGGGAATCGGCCTCGACCGGCTGGCTCGAATCGCAATGGAGGCTTCATCCGGCGACCAGACTCCCGAGGGAAAATCAATCGTCGCCCTTGCCGAAAAAATGCTGGCCGTAAAGCCTTCCCTGGAAAGCGAAGGAAAAACGGTGCCGTTCTCGGCACAATCCCGGATGAGCGGCATCGATTTTCCCGATGGCCGGAGCTTCCGTAAAGGCGCCCCGGATACGCTTATCAGATATTGCGAAAAACAGGGGGGCACGGTTCCGGCGACGCTGCAGGAACTGGTGAACGAGGTTGCCCGCAAAGGCATGACGCCCATCGTCGTTGCCGATGGCCCGGAACCGCTCGGTGTCGTGGCGCTCGCCGACATCCTCAAGCCGGGCATCGCCGACAGGTTTTCACGCCTGCGAGCCATGGGCCTGCGCATCGTCATGGTAACCGGCGACAACCCGCTGACGGCGGCAGCAATTGCAAGGGACGCCGGTGTGGACGACTACATCGCCGAAGCACGTCCGGAAGACAAGCTTCAGTACATCCGCAAGGAACAGGAGCAGGGACGGCTGATCGCCATGATGGGAGACGGAACCAACGATGCTCCCGCACTCGCCCAGGCGGATATCGGGGTAGCCATGAACTCGGGAACACAGGCCGCCAAGGAGGCCGGCAACATGGTCGATCTCGACAGCGACCCAACAAAACTCATCGAGATCATCGAAATCGGCAAGCAGCTGCTGATGACCAGGGGGGCGCTGACCACGTTTTCCATCGCAAACGACATCGCAAAATACTTCGCGATCATCCCTGCGATGTTCGTGCTGGCGATACCGGGGCTCGGCGTTCTCAACATCATGCGCCTCGCTTCACCGGAAAGCGCGATTCTCTCGTCACTGATCTTCAACGCCATCATCATCCCGCTTCTGATACCGGTTGCGATCAGGGGCGTCCGGTACCGGCCCATGGGAGCAGACACCATGCTCCGCAAAAACCTCCTCATCTACGGAGTCGGGGGCGTGGTCGCGCCGTTCATCGGCATCAAGCTGATCGATATGGCTCTTGCGTTAACGGGACTTGTATAAACCAACAAGCGAGCAACAATGAAAACTGCGCTATCGGGAAAAAATATCCTCCGGCAATTTGCCGCATCCTTACGCATTCTTCCCTTAACCGTGCTTGTCTGCAGCGGGCTGTATACGGGCGCAATCTATCTTGCAGGCCGACTCGCACCCGATGCTTCGTCGGGCTCCCTGGTCCGTTCCGCTGAAGGCGGGGTTATCGGCAGCAGACTCGTAGCCCAGCAGTTCACCAGACCGGAATACTTCTGGCCCCGTCCCTCGGCAGTATCATGGAACGCAGCCGGAGCAGGAGGCAGCAACCTTTCGCCTGCATCTGCGGCCATGAGAGACAAAACAGAGAAAGTGCTTGTAACCCTTGCGCCTGAACAGGGCGAAAAGGTTCCGACGGATCTCGTCACCGCATCCGGCAGCGGCCTCGATCCGCATATTTCCCTTGCATCCGTCAGATTTCAGGCTCCAAGGGTTGCCCGTGCAAGGGGGCTTTCCGTCGACGAGGTAATGCACATCGTCAACAGTCCGGAAAACGGAAAAATCGCCGTACCTTTCCAGGGAGAGCCGCTGGTCAACGTCCTGCAGCTGAATTGCGCCCTTGACCGGGTACGGAAATAAGTTCCTGAAAACGATCAACAATCAGGGGAAGGAAATCGATGGAAAACAACCGGCCCGACAGTTTCCTGCGGCTCATCCAGCGATCGCGCAGGGGCAAGCTGAAAATCTATCTCGGCTACTCTGCGGGGGTGGGAAAAACGTTCCAGATGCTCCAGGAGGCCGGACGCATGAAAGAGAACGACATCGATGTGGTCGCGGGTATCGTTGAAACCCACGGAAGAAAAGAAACGGAAGCACTGCTTTCGGGCCTCGAGATCATCCCGCGCAAAAGCGTGGTCTACCGGGGCATGGAGATCACCGAAATGGATATCGACGCCATTCTCCGGCGACAACCCTCCGTGGTTCTCGTCGATGAACTCGCGCACACCAACGTGCCGGGAAGCCGGAACGCAAAACGATATGAAGATACAGAGGAAATTCTCGCGGCCGGCATTCACGTCATTTCAACACTGAACATTCAGCATCTCGAAAGCCTGTACGAAACCGTTGAACAGGCAACCGGCATAAAGGTCCGGGAACGGGTACCGGACCGTATTCTCGCGATGGCCGACCAGCTCGTCAACGTGGACTGCACCACCGACGATCTCCGCCAGCGGCTCACGGAAGGCAAGGTGTACATAGCCGAACGCACGGAAACAGCGCTTGCCAACTTCTTCAGGAGCGAAAACCTCGAACGGCTCCGGGAACTCTCCCTGAGAGAACTTGCGTCGCAGATCGATTCCCGCCGCCGCAACCAGCCGGTGGAGGATTCCCAGACAAACCCCGACCAGCTCATGGTCTGCCTCAGTTCAAAAAGCCGGAACTGCGAAACCATCCTGCGCTACGCATCGAGAATCGCCGGACGTCTCAACCGCAACTGGTACGCCGTCTACGTCCGGACCTTTGCCGAAAACCCGGCCGTCATCGACCCGGCCGTGCAGCGCATGCTTTCCAACACCCTTACCCTCGCCCAGAATCTCGGGGCAACTGTTTTTACCTACAAGGGAGACGACGTGGTAAAAACCATCCTGCAGTTTGCGCATGAGTACCGGGTCGGACACATCATCATCGGCAACTCGGGCAGAGCTTTGCCCTTATGGCAGCGCATACAGGGACGAAAAACCATTGTAGAGAGGCTTATCGGCGAATGCAGGGGCATCAGCGTAATCGTGCTCGACACGAGGGGTGAAGAGACACTGAAGCTGAGGAAAAATCCGGCGCCATCCCTTTCGGGAATCAGGGAAACACTCCTGCAGGCCAAACCGCACGAACAGAGCTGGAAGACGCTGATCCGGAACGTACAGCCGGTTCTCTGGGAACACGTCGTGGAAAAAGAGGACGCTTTCCGGACACTGCTCCATGAATGCTGCAGACTCGCCCCGGAAATCGACGAGAATGAAGCGATGCGATGCCTGCTCGAACGGGAACAACAGGGCAGCACCTTCATCGGAGAGGAGATCGCCATTCCGCATGCACGACTCGAACTGCTCAACAAGCCACTGGTGGCAATAGGCATCAGCAAGGTAGGCATCTACGACCCGAACTCGAGCAACACGGCAAGGATCATGTTTCTGGTGCTCTCCCCGCTTGCGGACCCGAACAGCCATATCAAGCTCCTTGGCATCATCAGTAAAACAGCATCGGACAGCCAGTGGAAATCCAGGGTGTTACGAGCTGCCGATAAAAAGGAACTGCTGAAAATCCTGAGAACGTATCCTTAATAACACCGCAGCTGGTGCATCGAGGGGAGGTGACAAGGACGCAAGGGGCCAACAAGACCTGAAAACGGCTCCCCTGACTCCTGGCTTAAGCGAAGATCCCTTCCATCGGCACAATAGGCAGCGGTGTCGGATTCAGCGACTCCCTGCTGAAAATCGCGTTTGCCGCCATGCGACCGGTAAACGCCGCAGCTTCCATGAGAAAAACCGGTGCATCGACCCGCACCCAATCGCCGGCAAGGAACAGATTGGAAAAGGGCGTTTCAACACCGGGACGGCGGCTGTGGTCGCCGGGGGCCCAGCGGGTGAAGTTGGACTGCTGCATGTAGAGCTCGTGCAGGATCGTCGCTCCCTTTGTTTCAGGAAACATGTGGTGCAGCTCCTCCTTCATGGCAGCCCTGATGACCGGTTCCGGCTTCACATCCTCCGGAGC
Organism: Chlorobiaceae bacterium; assembly: GCA_013334435.1. GTDB lineage: Bacteria > Bacteroidota > Chlorobiia > Chlorobiales > Chlorobiaceae > Chlorobium. The sequence goes on from JAAXXP010000035.1 coordinate 12,319, forward strand.
GATGGCATAGGCGTGCAGCTCGACGACGCATCCCCCCCGTTTTCTGGCCCAGGAGATGAACGGTTCCTGAAAGTCGGAATAAAACGATATCGAGTCGGTATAGGTGTACCCCGATACCGTATAGAACGGAAAATCGGCGGACTCGAGCGGACGGTCGAGCCAGAGCCTGTAGACCGCATAAGGATCGGCCTCGCCGAGCGAGGCAACCGAAGATTCGAACCCGGGCATCCCGAGACCGGAACCAAGCAGCAGTTCCCTTGTGCCCCTGACGTCTGAAGCGACAACACAGTACTCCGCGGGAAGCACCTCCCCGGAAACGCCCGACGCTGCCTGCTGCGATCGGAACACGAGACCGCCATCCTGCTCCACGGCTTCGAGCGAGGCAAGCGGAGCCTGAGGCGGGCCACTGACGGGATTGCCCGCAGCATCGAACCGTCCGGAATGGCAGGGGCAGTAAAACCCCCCGCTCTGCGTATCGTACGTCACCGGACATCCCATGTGCGTACACCTCGCATCAAAAGCCTTTATCCTGCCGCCCTCCCGCGAAGCGATAACCGGCACACCCGTATCCGTCTGCAGAATCGCCCAGCCATGCTGGGGAATAGTGTCGGTACCGGTCTGCCGAAACGTTTCGCCGCCGGAGCCTGCCTGCAGTTCGACGCCGGTAACCGTTCCGTTCAGAGCGACCAGCTTCGCCGCCCTTTTTCCCTTCAGGATCGTGACGCCAAGCTCGCGGAGTTTCGCTTCGAGCGGATCGATGAGAGCCGTCATGCAATCCCGGTTGGTAATCCTGAAAGAAAGTCCTTCGGGACTGCCCATGAAATAGAAATGAAAATACCGGATAGCCTCGGCGGCAGAAAGCACCTCGGTCCGGTTCATGGTGGCATCGGCAAACGGATGCAGCACCGTATCGATAAACGCAGGAAGAATCCCGCCCTCTTTGCAGTAAGTCATGAAATCGATTCCATCGTACTGCCTGAAGGTATTGCCGTAATCGTACCGGAACATGCCGATCACCGGCCGGAGTCCCTTGTACTCCTTCAGGAACGAAACGATATCGAGCGAACGCGACTGCCCGACCACGGAGAGGATATTGAAGGGAAACCATTTCGGCGTCTGCCCGTACACCTCCGCCGGTCTCTTTCGGAACAGCACGGGATACCCCGGCGCCGGATCGAAAACGCTGTCTGTGATCCCGGCATAGGCAAACATCTCGTTCAGGTTATAGTACTGGTCGAAAAACCCGTGAAACCCGTGCTCCACAGGAAACCGCTCGCCAAGCGCATCGAGATTCCATCCGGTCAGTTTTCCTCCAAGCGAAGGAGAAGCCTCGACCAGCGTAACCCTGAAGCCTCGCCGGGCAAGCTCCAGCGCCGAGCTGATGCCCGCAAGCCCGCCGCCGATCACAACGGCGCTTTTCGACGCAGCAAGACGGTCCCCGCCCCCCTCCTGCCCGTCGTCTCCTTTCCTGTAAAACTCCTTTCTGGGCTGATAATAACCGACCGCTCCGGCAGCGGCAGCCGCGGTAACGCCTGCACCGATACCTGCACGGGAAAGGACTGTTCTGAGAAACTCGCGACGTTCCATGAAAGAGAGGTGAACTAAGACCCGCAGCGGATCGGTTGGATAAAAAAAGCGAAGTGTATATTTAACGATAAATAGTAATTCTGGCAACCATGCCGCCGAAGATAACCTCGCACTCCACCACACCGGAAAAGATGCCCAGACCCGAAGAGAACCCTGCCGCACTGGTCCGCCGTGAAGCGCTGAGGCTCGGCTTTGCCTCCATAGGTTTTTCGCCGCCGGCGCCCCAGGAAAAGGCATTCAGGCGATTCAGCGACATGATCGGGGAAAATCGGCATGGCGAAATGCGCTGGCTCGAAACCCGGCTGCAGGAACGCACCGATCCATCGAAGCATCTTCCCGACATAAAAACCGTTGTCTCCACAGCGCTCTCCTACAACCTGCCCGAATACGACGCAGCTGCCGCCGGCACCGCACGCATCTCACGGTATGCCGTGATCGACGACTATCACAGGGTCGTACACGGAAAACTCGATGAACTGCTCGCCTTCATCCGGACCATCCATGACGAACCGGTCCAGGCGATCATTGCCGTCGACAGCGCTCCCCTGCTCGAAAAAGCCTGGGCCGAGTCCTCAGGTATAGGCCGCACGGGAAAAAACACCCTGCTCCTGACTCCGGCAGCCGGCTCACGCGTTTTTCTCGGAGAACTGCTCATCGACCTGCAAATACGGGAACGCGCCGGAGAGCTGCCGAACCGATGCGGCGCGTGCCGGAACTGTCTGGACAGCTGCCCGACAGGTGCGCTTGTGGAACCGGGGAAACTCGACGCCCGCCGATGCATTTCCTATCTGACCATCGAGCTGAAACGGGAGTTCACCCCGGATGAATCGCGGATGGTGGGCGACTGGCTGTTCGGCTGCGACCTCTGCCAGGAGTCCTGCCCCGCGAACGAGTCACGAAAACCTGCACCCGAAGGGCTTTTCACCCTGAAAAAGGAGCTGCTCGCCCTTACGCCGGATGATATCCTGAACCTGACCGGTTCGGGATTCCGCAGGCTCTTCTACGGCACGCCCGTTTACCGAATCGGCCTCAGACGGCTTAAACGCAACGCAAGGGCCGTGAAGGAAAATCTGTCGTCAAGCGCCTCAGATCATGCTCCGCAGAAGCGCGACAGCGATAGCGCGAACGGCGAACAATAATGCCCCCGGCAACAGAAAAAGCTACCCTTTCAGATAGCTTTTTCTGTTCGATTTGCAGTACTGACGGGATGATCCGTTCCTCTGCCAAGCCCCGTAAGGGGCGCGGGTATCAAACGTCAGTGCTTGAAATGCCTCATCCCCGTAAACACCATGGCCAGGTTGTTTGCATCGGCGGCCTCGATCACCTCGTTGTCCCTGATGGAACCGCCCGGCTGGATCACCGCGGTCACACCGGCCTCGGCTGCGGCAAGCAGGCCGTCGGCGAACGGGAAAAACGCGTCTGAAGCCACAACCGAACCGTTCAGGTCCAAACTGACCTCCGAGGCCTTCCAGCGTGCGATCTTCGATGAATCGACCCGCGACATCTGCCCTGCACCCACACCGTAGGTCTGTCGGTTCTTCACATACAGAATGGTGTTCGATTTGATATGCTTGCAGATCTTCCAGGCGAACATCAGGTTGGAAAGCTCCTCTTCGGTAGGCTGCCGTCTGGTAACCACCTTCAGATCCTCGACGGCAACGATCCTGGCATCGCGCTCCTGCACCAGCATGCCGAAAGGAGTTGACTTGAACTCCCATCCGCCTTTCGGAAGCGGCTGTTTCTGCAGCACAAGACGACGATCCTTCTTCTTCATCAGAAGATCGAGTACGCCCTCCCCGAAAGCGGGAGCGATAAGGATTTCGGTGAATATCTCGTTGACCGCCATGGCAGTATCCATGTCGAGAGGACGATTGAAGGCGATGATGCCGCCGAACGGAGCCTGCGTGTCGGTCGAGAAGGCCCTGCGGTAGGCCTCCACGAGTGTCGGTGCCTGCGCAACGCCGCAAGGGTTGGTGTGTTTGACGATCACCACCGAAGGATCCTCTCCCCGGAACTCTTCGATAAGGGATGTTGCCGCGGCGATATCGAGCATGTTGTTGTACGACAGCTCCTTGCCGTGCAGCTTGTCGAAACAGGCGCCGAACGAGCGGCGGCCATCGCTGCCGGTCATTGTATAGAACCCTGCATTCTGGTGCGGGTTCTCGCCATAACGCATGTCAAGCTCTTTTTCAAGAGAAACCGACATCCTTTCGGCAGCACCTTCGGCCTTCACGCCCTCGGCGCCGACAAGATAAGCCGCAATGGCCGTATCGTAACGGGAAGTAAGTTCGAATACCTTGCGGGCAAGCATAAGACGGGTTGCACGTTTCGTGGCGCCTCCGCTCCCGCGCATCTCATCGAGAACCTGCGCATAATCCGCGCTGTCAGTCAGCACGGTCACCGACTCGTTGTTCTTCGCCGCACTGCGGAGCATGGATGGACCACCGATATCGATATTCTCGATAGCGTCCTCGAAGGTAACGTCCGGCTTTGCTACGGTAGCCTCGAAAGGATAGAGATTCACGACCACCATGTCGATGAATCCGATGCCGTTTTCAACGGCCTGTTTCACATGGTCTGCGTTCTCGCGCACGGCAAGCAGGCCGCCGTGGATTTTCGGGTGCAGCGTCTTCACTCTGCCGTCCATGATCTCCGGAAATCCGGTGATGGTTGAAATGGAGGCCGCTGAAATTCCGGCATCCTGAAGCGCTTTCAGGGTTCCGCCCGTGGAAAAAATCTCAATGCCGAACCGGGAAAGCTCCCGGCAGAAATCCACAATACCGGTTTTATCGGATACAGATACCAGCGCCCGCTTGATGACAGGATCAGACATGTGCGAAAAGTTTATTTTTATCGTTGAACCGCAGATTCTACAGCCGGAATCTAAGAAAAAATCCCCAATTATCTGAAGCGCTCAGGCTGTTCGGGCGACCCTGCACGCATCCGGTCGCCGCTCCCCGTCGCAGCCGACGTATCGGAAAAAGCCCGGTGCAGCCGCAATGGCCGCTGCCCTGCCGGATCGGCAGTGGAAATTGTGCAGTCTCCATGCCTTACAAGGGGCTCATCGCTTGGTTATTCAATCCAGGATGCCGAAATTCCTGTAAGGCGACCCGCATAGCTGAAGAAAAAATCAATAACCCGTTGAACTTATATGAACCAGTCCCCTCACAATCCGCCAAAACTCAAGGAGTTTCCATCGGGCAAACTCGGTTCGAGGATAGTTCACGACATCGACAGCAACCCGTTTCCCATCATCTATGTGGATCTGACGCACCGCTGCAACTACAACTGCAACTACTGCTACAACCCGGTCAGAACATTTCCCGATATGTCCCTGGATTATTTCAGGGAGGTTTGCCTGCGTCTGCCGGAGCGCGTTGCGTTCAGGTTCATGGGCGGTGAGCCGACACTGCATCCGCAGTTTTTCGAGTTCATCACCACGGCAAACGAGCACCGCCACATGGTCTCTTTCGTCTCGAACGGAGCCATGTTCGCCGATTACGCCTTCGCGCAGGCGTTGAAAGAGACCGGCGTTCCGGTCATCGCCACCATATCGATGAACGGAGGCACAAATAACGCATGGTACCGGTTCATCGACAACGGCGATGTGGCCGAAGAAAAAATACAGGCGCTGAAGAACCTCAACGACGCGGGAATCG
>JAAXXP010000120.1 GCA_013334435.1 Chlorobiaceae bacterium
GCAAAGCTCTGCAACGAGGCATGGATAGCATCCATGAAAGAGCACGGTTTCCAGGGAGCCCAGGGGTTCGCTTCGCGTATCAACAACCTCTTCAAATGGAGCGCCACGACGGGCGAGGTGGAGACCTGGGTGTTCGAGCAGGTGGTGGAGACCTTCGTGCAGAACGAGGAGAACCGTGAATGGATTCGCCGGCAGAACCCATGGGCGCTCGAAGAGATCACCCGCCGACTGCTCGAAGCCGAAGCGAGGGGACTCTGGGATGCCAGGCCGGACCTGCTCGAGGCGGTGCGCCAGGCGGCCCTCTCCATCGAGGGAGATCTCGAAGAGCGGATCGGCGATGTCGAAGGAGCGTTTCAGGGCGGCCGGATCGACATTTTCACCGGCGATGAGGTCGAGCGGTGGAAACGTGAGTGGAGGATAAAGGAGAATGATGAATGATGAATTTCGTCCACCAAGTCCACTTTGGCTTGTGTCGAAGAGAACAAGTAGTAACTAACGTTTAATTATTCAGTTACGGTTTCCGGCGCTGCAAGGCGCCGGAATGAAAAGGGAACCCGGTGAAAATCCGGGACAGTGCCCGCTGCTGTAATCCCTCCGTCGGCATCCGCCGGCGGCGCGGTGCTTCCGAAAAGGCCACTGGTCCGCGCCCGCGGACCGGGAAGGCCGGAAGCATGGGGAGAGTCAGAAGACCTGCCGTAACGAAGTAATGCTTCGGGAAAAAAGCGAACAGAGATGACAGCAAGAGATGATATTCCCGGCGGGAGGGAGGCGGCATTGCCGTTTCTCCGGTGGCGAAGCGTTCTCCCTTTCGGCTCAAGGCCTGAAGGGTTCCGATGCCGCGCCCGTTGCCTGCACCATGCAGAGAGCGTGTCCGGGCGGAGTCCGGCATGGATGACGCCCTCTTATCGCAGCAGGGCCGGCCCTTTCCTGCGTTCGGGGGAAAGGGGCCGACAGGCAGCAACAACAACGCATTGGCATTGTGCAACCACAAAACAAAACTCGATGAAATCCTACTCAGTCAAGAAAGTTTTTCGTACGGCGGGACTGTTTGCCGTACTTGTGTCGGTATGGCTGCCGGAAGCCTCGGCCGAAAGCCGGGTCATAACCGGGGTCGTCACCAGCCGCGATGACGGCACTCCTCTGCCCGGAGCAACGATTCGGGTCGAGGGGAGCGGCGCAGGGACGGTTACCGATTCGCGCGGCGAATACACGCTGACCCTTCCTGGTGATGCGGGCCGGGTGACGGTGAGCTCTATCGGTTATGCAACGCGGTATCTCAAACCCGGTCAGGGGAAGCTGCTCAATGTCGCCCTTGCCGAAAGCGCGCATTCGGCAGGCGAGATCGTTGTTTCGTCGACACGTTCCCAGGAACAGCTGAAGAACATACCGCGCAAGATCGAGGTGATCACCAGCAAGGATATCGAGGCGCTCGATCCGGCAAGTGCTTCGGAACTGCTCAAGAAGACTGCCGGTGTTGACGTCATCGAGTATCCCGGCATGCTTTCGGGGGTCTCGATCAGGGGATTCGTTCCGAATGCCGGCTCGTATTACAATGCCGAGTATGTCTCGTATCTGCTTGATGGCAGGCCGCTTGGCACGAGAAACCTCGCGGCGGTCGATATGAACATGGTCGAGCGGGTCGAGGTGATCAAAGGGCCTTCATCGGCACTGTACGGATCGCAGGGCATGGGAGGCACCATCAACTTCATTTCGAAAAAGTCCCAGGGACCCATCAAAGGCAAGGTATCGCTCGGCTACGGCAGCTTCGAAACCTTCGACGGCAGCGGCGCGATCGGCGGTTCGATCAGCGACCGTTTCGATTTCGATCTCGGTTTCCGCTATTTCAGCCAGAACGAGGATTACAAGGTCGGCAATAACACGCTCATCTCGGATCCCTCCCCGGAGATGGTCGAGGACGGGATCGGCACCATGCGGAATTCGACCTATTCCAGCAATTCCGGTTCGCTCCGCATCGGCTACCGTCTCAGCGACAGTTTCAGGCTCGACCTGCGCGGCGCGTTTTTCAACGCTCCCTCGGTTCATACGCCCGGTTCCATCTGGGGTTATTATGAAGACGGATTGAAGGATGTCTTCCGCAAAACCGCGGATATTTCCCTTACCGGTACGGCGGGACGACACCATGTCAAATTCATGCCCTACTGGTCTGAAGACGAGAGCCGAAACCTGAAGAGCGCCTCGGGCAAGACGTACGCCTATTTCGAAGGCCGAAACGAGGAGTACGGTTTTCAGCTGCAGGATGCCGTAACCATCGGCAGGCATCGCGTGACGGCCGGCGTCGATTACCATACATCGACCTACAAAACCCAAAGGCACAGCGCTCCAGGGGTTTCCGCCGCTCCCTACAGTCCGGACGGCAGGACCAGCAGCCTCGGCCTCTTTGCCGAAGCCGGGCTCTCGTTCCTCGACGGGCGGCTTGTCGTCACTCCGGGAATGCGTTACGACATGAGCACCTTTGCCATGCTTGATACGCCGCTGATCGCGGACGTGGATACGGAAGAGACGCATGACGGGTTTTTCAGCCCATCGCTGGCTTTCCAGTACTCATTACTGCCTGCCCTGAAGACCCATGCGAGCATCGGCCGGGCGTTTGTGTCGCCCTCCGCGTTGCAGAAGGCCGGGGAGTATATCGATACCTATGGCTGGACGGTGCGGGGCAACCCGGATCTGGAGCCGGAAACGAGCGTGACCTGGGATGCCGGTCTGACCTGGAGCGACGAGAAACGGGGATTGCGGGCCGATGTCACCTACTACGATACCGAATGGGAGGATTTCATCACAACGGAAAGCACCAGCGACGGCAGCAAGATCAAAACCTATGTCAATGCGGCAAGCGCCAGGCTGCGGGGCATGGAGTTCGAACTCTCCTGCGATTTCGGAGCGATGGCCGACTACCGTTATTCCTTGCGCTGCTATGCCAGTTACACCCGTCAATTCGAAGCCGAGGTAACAAAGTACGGCGTCGAGAGCCCGATGAAATATGTTCGCGCCGGGCTCGGCTCGTTCGGTATCGAGTACAACGACTTCCATCTTCTCAATGCCCGTCTCAGCGCCCGTTACCTGGGCTCCCGTTACGAGGACAACTATTTTACGTCGATACGTCCGACGCTGAAGAATTCCGTTCTTGAGCATGAACCGGCTCTTGTGTTCGATGCGACGGTCGGCGTTTCCATCGACGGGAAGAACAGCGTCGCCCTGACGGTGAAGAACCTTCTGGATGAAAACTACACCGAAAAGGATGGTTACAACATGCCGGGCAGGTCGTTCGGCGTGAAATATACGGTAACGTTCTGAGGCATGGAAAAGCAGATGAGATTCGTTTCATTCCGGATCATGCGGGCAGTACTGGTGACGGTACTGCCCCTTCTGCTGCTGGCGGGGTGCCGGCAGGAGCGGGAACGGCCGGTCAGAAGGGGTGCGAAGAGGGTCGTGGAGCAGGAAATCCCCCTGCGTTACGCCCGCTGTTTTACCATGAAAAAGGTTGGTTCCTGTACCCTCATCGAGATCAGGAAGCCGAAAGGGGCCAGGCTCGGGGTGTTCTATCGCTATCTGCTCGTTCCCGGAGGAGAAACCGCGCCTTCCGGGTATCCTGACGCCCTGGTTGTGGCCACTCCTGTCAGGAAAGTAACCTGCGGTCTTGGCCTGCAGGTAGCCATGATCGGGCAGCTCGACCGGATCGAAAGCATAGCGGGGGTGGGCATGGGGAAGTGGACGGGAAACCCTGAGATCCGCCGGAAGATGGCTGCCGGAGAGGTGCTCGAGACGGGCATGTCCGCCGATATGAACATGGAGACCATGGTGAACATCGACCCTGATATCGCCTTCGTCTACTCGTCGGGAAGCGATACCGACATCCATGACAAACTGCTTTCGATGGGCATCAGGCCGGGGCTGGTGTGCATGCATCTCGAGGAGCATCCTCTCGGCGTTCTGGAGTGGATACGGTTTTTCGGTGCGTTTTATGGCAGGGAGAAGGAGGCGGAGGCCTGTTTCAGGAGCGCAGCGGAACGTTATGAAAAACTCGAAGCATCGGTGAAGGATTCTTTCAGCGTGCGCCCGACGGTTATTGTCGGCCACGCCACCAGAGGCATCTGGACCACGCA
>JAAXXP010000036.1 GCA_013334435.1 Chlorobiaceae bacterium
GTCAGCAGGGCGGAAAAGAGGGAAATACAGAAGATGGTTTTCTTCATAATCGCTTATCTTTGCAAGATTTTTTCTTTACTATTGTAGAATGTAGGGCTATTGCGGATTTTTTTGGCGTTTCATTAAGGAATTCTCTATCCATTGATCCAGATAACAGTATGACTTACAAGCCGGATGTCAAGAAGCAGGCAAAGGATATCCTGGAAGAGGCTCTTGACAGGGAAGCCGTTATTGTGCTCGCCAGAATTTCTGAAGAAATGCAGCTGCTTTTTCAGGCTCATCCCGAGCCGGCGCAGAGCGATGTCGAGCGGATCGTGACCGGCTACTTCCTGGAAAAAGGCAAGTCCGAAGAGTTTATCGAGGACTGGATCATGACGTCAAGGGAGTACGGCCGAACAAGGGGGCTCGGCGGAAGTGATCTTCCGAGGGCAATGCTTTCGGATCTCGGCGTGTTCAGGTTCATGAGTTTTCTCAAGGACAAGGGCCTGACCGATGAGCAGATCACCATCGTGCTTACCGGAGCGCTCCAGCAGGCAGCATCCGGCATTGACGATCCGCAGAGTGAAAACGGAACGATGGCCTGACGGGAGGGTTTTACAGTTTTCAGCAAGGGAAGCGCTTTTGGGCGTTTCCGGTAATTATTTTTCTATTCAACCAAAGAGGTATGCAAAAGACAACACTGCTGCATGAGGGCAAGGCGAAAAAGGTTTTTCTGACCGAAGAGAGCGATCTTGTCATACAGGAATTCAAGGACGATGCCACGGCGTTCAACAACAAGAAAAAAGGCACCATTGCCGACAAGGGAGTCGTCAATAACGCGATTTCCTGCAAACTCTTCACCTTGCTTGAAGCGCATGGTGTGAAGACCCATCTTGTCGAAAAGCTTTCGGAACGCGACATGCTGTGCCGCAGGCTCGATATTATCAAGGTTGAGGTTGTCGTGCGCAACATCGCCGCCGGTTCGCTGGTCAGACGGTACGGATTCGCCGAAGGTACGGTGCTCGCCACTCCCATTGTCGAATTTTATCTGAAGAACGACGATCTCGATGATCCGCTCATGAACGAATCGCATGCCGTTGCGCTCGGCGTGGCGACCTATGACGAGCTTGCCGTGCTCAGGACGCGGGCTGAGGCCGTCAATCTGGTTCTCAGGGAGTTCTTCGCCCAGAGAAAGCTCAAACTGGTCGATTTCAAGCTGGAATTCGGGCGCTATCACGACGAAATTCTTCTCGGTGATGAAATAAGCCCCGACACCTGCAGATTCTGGGACCTCGAAACCAACGAGAAAATGGACAAGGACCGGTTCCGGTTCGACCTTGGTGGCGTTGAAGATGCATACAGCGAAGTGCAGAGAAGAGTACTTGAGATCGACTGACTGAATTCATAAAGAGAGCCCCGGATAATTCATGCTTGATTCTGCAATTGTCTATCTGCAGCATGCGGACCCCTTTGCAGTCTATCTTTTTCTGTTTTTCATCGCTTTTTTTGAAAACGTCATACCTCCGATACCCGGTGATGTTCCGGTGGCCTTCATCGGGTATCTGATCCATTACACCACCATCTCTTTTTCCGCAGCGCTTTTTTCTGCCTCACTTGGCTCGACGGCCGGATTCATGCTGGTTTTTCTTCTGAGCCGTCATTTCGGCATGAAAATCTATGCAGGGGAGGGAGGCGCCGTACAGCACCGGTTCTCGAAGAGCGTACACCGTTTTTTTCCCCCTTCCGATATGGAGCTTCTTCGCAGCAGGTTTTCCGCCCACGGTTATCTGGCCGTACTGGCGAACCGTTTTCTTTTCGGATCGAGGGCGGTCATTTCCGTCATGGCCGGCCTGATGCACCTGAGAATTCCCCTCGTGCTGCTTGCCGTAGCCACAAGCGCCACCCTGTGGAATGTTCTTCTGCTTTACGGAGGTCTTCTCCTGGGCAGGAACTGGCAGGAGATCGGACGTTATGCCGCAATGTACAGCATCCCTGTTTCCGTTCTTTTTTTCGGTTTTCTTTTTTTCTCGCTCTGGAAGTTTCTGCGGGAAAGAAAACGGGGGGGGGAGTGAATTTTTTTTATTATTTATGCCCCGGGCCCCTTAACTTCAGGTTCAGGCTCATTAATTCCCAAGAATGTTGCTCTCGATAACAATGGCAAAAGATTTAGCGCTGTATCCGGCTGACAAAAAAGGCGAGCTTCTCGAGCTTGCTTCCATCGACGATCTTAAAACCATGGCCACGCAGGTCCGCAGGGACATCATCAGGATGCTTGCCCTGGCCAATTCCGGTCATACGGGCGGCTCGCTCGGCATGGCCGATATTTTTACCGCACTCTATTTCAGGCTGCTTCGCCAGAATCCGCATGCTTTCCGGGAGCACGGCGAAGAGGATATGGTTTTTCTTTCCAACGGGCATATAGCCCCGGTCTGGTACAGTGTGCTTGCCCGTTCCGGGTATTTCCCCATTGCTGAACTCGCCTCGCTTCGGCAGCTCAACTCCTATCTTCAGGGACATCCGACCTCAGAGTCCGGACTGCCGGGAATCAGGATCGCATCGGGTTCGCTCGGGCAGGGGCTTTCAGCCGCAGTTGGCGCTGCGCTGGGCAATCGCATCGACGGCCGCCTGAACAGGGTGTTCTGTCTGATGGGTGACGGGGAGTGCCAGGAGGGACAGATATGGGAAGCCGCAATGAGTGCGGCCCATTACGGACTCGGAAATCTGATCGGAATCGTCGACTACAACAATGCGCAGATCGACGGCGAGGTGCGGAATATCATGAATATCGAACCGTTCGCCGATAAATGGAGAGCGTTCGGCTGGGAGGTGTTCAGTTGTGACGGCAATGATATCGAAGACGTTATTGCGGTCGTCGGAAGGATTCTTTCGATACCCGACCGCAAAAAGCCCTCGATTGTGCTTGCCAAAACCCTGATGGGAAAGGGTGTGCCGTTTTTCGAAGGTACGATGGCTGACGGGTCGAACTGGCATGGCAAGCCCCCCTCGAAGGATGACGCCCTGAAAGCCCTTGAACTGCTCGGTGAAACCCGGTTCGGCGATTTTCCGGCCTGAGAGGGGCTGTCGTGCAGATACTTGCCGGGACCTACCGGGGTCATAAAATAAAAAGCACGGCGTCGCGCGATATCCGTCCCTGCAGCAGCAGGGTTAAAAAGTCGCTGTTCGATACGCTTTCGGCCCGGATCGATTTTGACGGGATTGCAGTGCTCGATCTCTTTGCCGGATTCGGCAATATGGGCTTCGAGGCCCTGAGCCGTGGGGCCGGGTTCGTCTGTTTTGTGGATCGTCACCCGGAAGCCCTTAAATCCATGCAGTATACGGCAGACCGGCTTGACGTGTCCGAGGAGGTTTCCGTTATCCGCTCCGAGGTGACGGCGTTTCTCGACCGGACGGAAGAGCGTTTTTCTCTCGTGTTCTGTGATCCTCCCTACAGCTGGCCGGATTACGACCGCCTCATCGAGCGGATTGCCGGAAGCCGGATTCTTGCCGATGACGGCATGCTTCTGGTGGAGCACCAGGCCGATCTGGATTTTCAAGGTTCGCCGTATTACCTGATGCATAAGGATTACGGCATGACAAGGGTTACTTTTTTTCAGCATCACGAGGTATCTTCATGACACAGAAAGCTATTTATCCCGGAACGTTCGATCCCTTTACAAACGGGCATCTCGATGTGCTTGAACGGGCTCTGAATATTTTTCAGGAGGTTGTGGTGGTCATTGCCGAAAACAGCCAGAAAACAACCCTTTTCAGTGTCGATGAGCGGTTGGCTATGATCCGGGAAATTATCTCGGATTATCCGGCGGTTAGCGTCGAGGTGCTGCATGACGGTCTGCTTGCCGATTATGCCCGCCAGAAGGGAGCCCGGGCTATTATCCGGGGGGTGAGGCAGGTCAAGGATTTCGAGTACGAATTCCAGATTTCACTCCTGAACCGCCATCTCTACCCTGAAGTGACCACGGTGTTTCTGATGCCTAACGTCAAGTACACCTATGTGGCATCCTCGATTATCAGGGAGGTAGCCATGCTCGGAGGCGATGTCAGCAAATTCGTACATCCCTTCGTGCTTGAAAGCCTCCACCGAAAACTTGATGAATCAAAAAAACATAAACCCAAGAGTTAACACTTATGTCCAACACCAGTATTCCCGGTGAACAGTATCTCACCCGCCGGGTGCTCAGCATGCAGGAATCGCAGACCATGCGCATTAGCGCTCTGGCAAATAAAATGAAGGCGGAAGGAAAGGATATCGTAAGTCTTTCGGCAGGCGAGCCGGATTTTCCGACCCCCGATCATGTCAATCAGGCCGGCATAGAGGCCATCCGCTCGGGATTTACCCGTTATACCGCCAATTCAGGCATTTCCGAGCTTAAAAAAGCCATTCAGGAGAAATTCCGCCGCGACAACGGTCTCGAGTTCCAGGAAAACGAGATCATCGTCAGCAACGGAGGCAAGCAGACCCTTGCCAATACCTTTCTTTCGCTCTGTCAGGAGGGTGACGAGGTTATCGTACCGGCTCCCTTCTGGGTGAGTTTTCCCGAAATGGTGCGTCTGGCCGGTGCCGACCCGGTCATCGTAAACACCACGCTGGAGAACGATTACAAGATGACGCCGGCCCAGCTCGAAGCGGCCATTACGCCGAAAACGAAAATACTGGTGCTCAATTCGCCCTCCAATCCCACCGGAGCCGTCTACAGCGAAGCCGAGGTGCGGGCGCTCATGAAGGTTCTTGAAGGCCGGAATATTTTTGTCGTCTCCGACGAAATGTACGACATGATCGTTTACGGCGATATCCGCCCGTTCTCCCCTGCACGTATTCCGGAAATGAGGGAGTGGGTTATCGTGAGTAACGGTGTATCGAAAACCTACGCCATGACCGGCTGGAGAATCGGTTACCTTGCCGGACCGAAATGGCTGATCGACGCATGCGACAAGATTCAGTCACAGACTACCTCGAATCCCAATGCCATTGCCCAGAAAGCCGCCGTCGCAGCGCTCACGGGTGATCAGGGTATCGTCGAGGAGCGGCGCCGCGAATTCGAAAAAAGGCGCGACTACATGTTTGCTGCCCTCAACAGCATTCCGGGCTTCAGAACCTCCATGCCCCAGGGCGCGTTTTATATTTTTCCCTCGATTGCGGGAGTGCTCGGCAAAACCTTCAACGGCATGCTCATGAAGGATTCTGCAGACGTTGCCGAATATCTGCTCAGGGATCACCATGTCGCAACGGTTCCCGGAGATGCGTTCGGAGCTCCGGAAAACCTGCGTCTTTCCTATGCGGCCTCGATTACGGCGCTTGAAAAAGCGGTCAACCGTATCAGAAAAGCCTTTCAGTAAGCGCGGCGGATGCTGAAGGTCCGTCGGAGCCGGCTCTATACCCTCTGGTTCGGGTGGTATTCCCGCAGGCAGTTCAGACGATATTTCAACACGCTCCGTGTTTTCATGGACCCCGGAGTGCCGGAAATGAATCCCGGCATTCCGGTCGTGTTTTACGGCAACCACGCATACTGGTGGGACGGCTTCTGGTCGCAGCTCTGTACCGAAGAATTTTTCCGGCAGAACCTCCATATCATCATCGAGTACCCGCAGCTGAACCGGCATCGTTTTTTCACCCGTCTCGGAGCATTTTCCATTGACCGCACCAATGCAAGAAGTGCGTTGAGGAGCCTCGATTACGCTGCCGATCTTCTCGTGGCCCCTTCAGAACGCCAGAATGCGCTCTGGCTCTTTCCGCAGGGCCGTATCGAACATGTCGACCGGCGTCCGCTTTTTTTCTTTAAAGGAACGGAGGGTATCGTTTCCCGTGTTCTTCAAAGAAAGAGTGGGGTCTACCTTGTTTCAGTTGTCAGCAGGATTGAATATCTTGAAGAACAGAAACCTGAACTGCTCCTTTCCTTCAGCCCGCCGCTTCTGGTTACTGCCGCCGATTGCCCTCCGTCCGGGGAACTCACCTCGATGATGCGGCAGCGTACGGAAGATCATCTGGACGGACTGAAAACCCTGGTCATGAACCGTACTCTCGATGAGGGCCGGGTTGTGATTCATGGGGGCGAATCGGTCAACAGAAAAGTGGAGCGGTACAGAAAACTGTTCGGTATCGGGAGATGATGATTCCGGCAGGGGAGCCGGCTCGAGGGCGGGGTAACCGCCTTGACTTGCGAATTAAATTTCATCTGTTGTTATGAGTAATGTTATCTGCAGTTGCCTGCTCGGTGACAACGCAAAGGTAAGGCTCCGGTTGTCGCAGTTGCTGCACAGCGAAATCGAGGAAATTTACGGACAGGACCCGGATGAAGCCGGGAACAGCTATATCTGTGAAATCGAGCTTCAGGGTTGCCGCAGGGAGTTTTTCAATAACCCGGAGGATCTGTCGCTCTCTGTGGGCCAGCAGGTTATTGTCGCTACCGATGGCGGCTACGATTACGGCATCGTGTATTCCACCGGCCTGATCGCCATGAAAAAACTCAAGCTGAAAGGGCTTGACAAACCGGGAACGGAACGTCTGGAAATACTTCGCCTGGCAGATGAGCAGGATTCGCTGGTCATCGCCGAACTGCAGCGGCGCAAGGAGGAGATTCGCGAAACCTGCACCGCCAAGGTTAAAAAACACGATCTCGACCTGAAACTTGTCGATGTCGAGCTCCGCATGGATCAGCAGAAACTTTCCGTCTATTACACCTCGGCCCACCGGGTCGATTTCCGCTCACTGGTGCGCGACCTGGCCGGCGAGTTCAAGGCGAGAATCCAGATGGTGCAGATTACCACGCGCGAGGAGGCCCGGCGGGCGAATTCATTGGGACCGTGCGGCTGCCTGCTCTGCTGTTCGAGCTGGCTTCCGAAAATACATGCCAATCCGTTTGCCGACAAGTCGCAGTATCCCGACAACAGCTGCAGCGATACGCATGCCTTTAACATTACCGGTATCTGCAATCGTCCGAAATGCTGTCTGGGTTATTCGAAGCACGACCGGGGGCATGGCCAGGCATGCGGGCTTCCGCCTTCGGTGCCGCCCCCCGGCAGCAAGGTTTCAACACCATCGGGCGAAGCCGTGATCGAAGACGTTGATATGCAGAAAAAGCTGGTTCTGCTTCGCTATATCCGGAACGACCAGAGGCGGAAGATTCCGTTCGACAAGTGCAGGACGCTTTTCGTTAAAAAATAACTGTAACCCCTTTTAAGCGGCAGTATCCGGGTTTTCATCACGAACGGAATTCCACCGGCTGCCGTTTTCTGTATTTTTTTCTATCCATGATGCATCCCGTTAAAAGAACCCTTGTCACCACGGCGCTCCCCTATGCCAATGGTCCGGTACACCTCGGCCATCTGGCCGGCGTTTATCTTCCGGCTGACATTTATGTCCGCTATAAACGGCTCAAGGGTGAAGATATCATTCATATAGGCGGCTCCGACGAGCATGGCGTGCCTATTACCATTACAGCGGAAAAAGAGGGGATTTCGCCCCAGGATGTGGTTGACCGGTACCACCGGATGAATCTCGACGCGTTCGGCAAATGCGGCATTTCGTTCGATTACTATGGCAGAACCTCTTCGCCAGGGCACCACGAAACCGCGAAAGAGTTTTTTCTCGAGATCGAGAAAAAGGGGATTTTCCTCAGAAAAACCGAAAAGCAGTTTTTCGACGTCGAGGCCGGCCGTTTTCTCTCCGACCGCTACGTTACCGGAACCTGCCCCATCTGTGGCAATACCGAAGCCAACGGCGACCAGTGCGAACAGTGCGGGACGCATCTGAGCCCTACGGAGCTCCTGAACCCGAAAAGCAAGCTCTCCAATGCTACGCCGGAGCTTCGCGAAACCATGCACTGGTATTTTCCGCTGGGGAAGTTTCAGGAGGCGCTTGAAGCCTATGTCGCGTCCCACGAGCACGACTGGCGGCCGAACGTTGTGAACTACACCCGCACCTGGCTGAAACAGGGCCTGAACGACCGGGCTATAACCCGTGATCTGAGCTGGGGCATCCAGGTGCCGCTCGATGATCCCGAAGCGCTCGGCAAGGTGCTTTATGTCTGGTTCGATGCCGTCCTCGGCTATATCTCGTTCACCCGCCAGTGGGCGGAGGCGGCGGGAAATGCATCGCTCTGGAAAGCATACTGGCAGGACCCCTCATCGAGGATCGTGCATTTTATCGGGAAGGACAACGTCGTGTTTCATACCCTGATGTTTCCGGCTATCCTTATGGCATGGAACGAGGGACGGCAGTCCGGCGTCTACAATCTGGCCGATAACGTTCCCGCATCGGAATTCATGAATTTCGAAGGGAGAAAATTCTCGAAATCGAGAAATTATGCGGTCTATCTCGGAGAGTTCCTTGAAAAATTCCCCGCCGACACCCTCCGCTACAGTATTGCCATGAACTATCCTGAAAACAAGGATACCGATTTCAGCTGGCAGGATTTCCAGAACCGGACGAACGGCGAGCTGGCCGATACGCTCGGCAATTTCATCAAGCGTTCCGTTGATTTCACCAACTCACGCTTCGAGGGCAAGGTGCCTCATGCCTGCAGCGATGAAGAGTGGAATACGCTCGGGATCGACTGGCATGAAACCCTGGAAAAGCTTGACCGTGCTTTCGAAGAGTTTCATTTCAGGGAAGCCGCATCGCTCGGCATGGATATAGCAAGGGCTGCAAACCGTTTTCTTACCGAGTCAGAACCCTGGAAAGTTATAAAAACCGACCGGGCGGCGGCGGCAAAAACCATGGCGCTTTCGCTCAATCTCTGTCATGCGCTTGCCCTTGCGCTTTATCCGGTAATTCCGGAAACCGCCGGACGAATCCGTTCCATGCTTGGGCTGGGCGGTTCAATCGAAGAGCGCGTTGCAGGCGGGGTGTCGCTATTCTCCGGGCTGCTTTCTCCCCAGCTCGAACTGGGGCACCGGCTCAGGGAACAGTCCGAAATTCTCTTTACCAAGATCGAGGATGCCGATATCGAGCCCGAACTGAAAAAAATCGAGCACCTGCTTGCCGAGACGGAAAGGCGCGAGGCAGGGG
The DNA here is from genome assembly GCA_013334435.1 of Chlorobiaceae bacterium. Lineage (GTDB taxonomy): Bacteria > Bacteroidota > Chlorobiia > Chlorobiales > Chlorobiaceae > Chlorobium. The sequence goes on from JAAXXP010000036.1 coordinate 9,005, forward strand.
CTGCCGCCGAACGCCTGACCATCAAGCCGGAAATCAGTTTTGATGATTTTCAGAAGGTCGACCTGCGTGCCGCTACGGTACTTTCTGCCGAAAAGGTGAAGAAGGCCGGAAAACTCCTGAAACTGCAGCTCAAGGTCGGTCCGGAGACCCGTCAGGTACTTGCCGGAGTGGCCGAGCACTACACCCCGGAGGAGATGGTGGGCAAACAGGTGGTGCTGGTTGCCAATCTTGCCGAACGCACCATCAGGGGCGAGATTTCACAGGGCATGATTCTCGCCATGGAGGGCCAGGAGGGGCGGCTTTTTCTGCTTGAACCGTCGGGAAGTGAGATAAACGGCAAACAGATACAATAATAGTTTGCAAATGAAGTTTATTTGCTTACATTAAGAGTACAAACACCGTGGGGTGGAGCAATTGGTAGCTCGTCGGGCTCATAACCCGAAGGTTGCAGGTTCAAGTCCTGTCCCCACCACCAGAAAAAGCCGCACAGCCCTATGCGGCTTTTTTATTTGCCGGTTCATACTCCTTTCATGTCCGGCTCACCGGCCGGCCGCTGAACCGGATTTCATCATGTTCCGTCCTCCTGACCCGCCAGACAATGACAAAGCCCCGGATCTCTGCCGGGGCTTTATGAAAAGGTTTCTCGTTGAAAGGAGGTTCACTCTGCCGGCTGGAGGGGAAGGCCGACGTTCTCCTTTATCATATCCTCGACGTTGTTCGCCGGGATGAAAAAACGGTTGAGCGGTGTGTCTTGCGTGGCATTGTGCAGAATTCCGCGAGCCGTGCTGGCGGTCAGGGTGGCCAGATGTCCGGCAAACTGTCTGGGGAGTATGAACAGTTCCTTGTCGTTGTCGGTGAAGAAACTCCATGAATCAGGATCGAAAGCGAAAATGCAGCCGGTTTCAATAGTGATGAACGGCATATCCTCCTGGAGGAAAACGTTTTTGAAGAGCACCTTGAGCAGCTTCTGGTTGTTGTCTATGCCGAAGTTCAGGCCGGCATTGATCTTGACCGGTTTGCTTTCTTCTATGTTTTCCGAAGAGAGATCGAGCTGTTCGGTCGTGATTTTCACAAGGGCAAAATTCACCCTGTTCTGGTTTGTGTCTGGCATGGATGTTTCGCGCAAGGGTTAAGAGGACAAATAGCGACAGCTTCAGGATTTTTTCGAAAGAGCGTCACCAAGATAGAGAATTTTCCGGAAAAAAGCACCGTGTCGTCCCGTTCGCCGTTGCCCTTATGAACCGCTTCGGGCGGTTTTTCTTGCATCATCGCATTCAAGCTGCGGAATCTGGCTGTACCTTCCGGATTTCAGTGCCTTCCGGATGTTTTTCAGCACCTCTGCCCTTGTCAGGGTATTGGCGCATGCCCGGATCTCACGGCAGAGGAAATAGGTGAAGGCGCCATGCCAGTTTCCCCCGATCTGGGCATCCGCACTGGTCTGATCGGCCTGGCATCCTGTCCAGAGAATGTGACGGATGGCTTCATTTTCAGCCAGAAGGTCCCGAAGACCCCGAGGTTTCAACGCCTCTGCCTGAAAGAAAGCGCGGATCGAAGGCGGTGAAAGGTAGCGGGGTTTGCGTTTGGCCGCGAAATCGACGGCCCGCAGCCCGGTTCCGCTGTGACAGGTGTCGAAGAACGCTTCGAGGGTGACCTGTTCCGGAAGAGCGGCAAACAGAAGGTTCAGTTCATCATCGGTGATGATATGCCCGGCATGCCATCCTCCGCCCTCCTCAGCAAGATCGTAGGGGCAGAATGCCTCATCGGCAAGGTCCGGTTCATCGTTGCCGCTATCGGGCACCTGGGTGCCATGGCTGGAAAAACTGAAAACAAGATAATCGTACTTTCCGGCAACGGCTCCATCGACCATCTCCTGAAGCCTGGCCATGATGTTCCGCTTGGTTGCCTTCGAGTCGGTCAGGGTCGCCACGCTGCCCGGACTGAAACCGAAGTGGTCGGTAAGAAGTTTTTTCATCTCCCGTGCATCGTTCACGCAGCCGTTGAGTGTAGCCGAGGGGTAGTTGCGGAAGCGGTTTATCCCTACGCATAAAGCTTTTTTTGCCATTGTTGCAGATGGGTGTGGGCATTGTGTTGCCAGGGGCGCGCCGTTCTCTGGCGATCCTTTTTATTCGGGTCTGAAGGAAAATCTACGCATTTCAGGCTGAAATAAAAAAACGGAGGGCTCTCTATGGCCATCCCGGGCTCCATACCTTTTCCCGGAGAGCCGGAGGTTGGGAAACATGGTCCGGATGGTTATGTTAAGGGCTGATAGCCTCAGAAAAACCAAAGAGTCCGGAGCCAGATGCAGGAGTCACCCTTTCCCTGTCCTTTTGAGGCGGATGCGCCGCTCAGCGAAAAAAGCTATTACCGCATCGGCGGCCCTGCGAGGTTCTTCGCCCTGCCGGAGACGATCCGCCATATCGGCGACCTTTTGCTCTGGAACCGCGAACAGCGGCTGCCTCTTGCGGTTATGGGAAGCGGCAGCAACATGCTCTTTTCCGATGAGCCTTTTCCCGGGATTGTACTTTCCATGGAACGGATGAACCGGATGTTCTGGATTTCCCGTGATGAGCTGTTCTGCGAGGCGGGAGCGGAAAATACGGCAATTGCCGCCGAACTTCTCGACAGAGGCCGGTCGGGAGGGGAGTGGCTGCACATGCTTCCCGGACGCATCGGCAGTACGGTGCGCATGAATGCGCGCTGTTTCGGAGGTGAAATATCCGGGGTGACCTCGGCAGTTGTAACCGTTGACCGGCTCGGCCGGGTGCAGTGGCGTCCGGCAGAAGGGGTGTTTCTCGGTTACAAGGAGACCTCCCTGATGCAGAACCGCCAGATCGTCGTCGCCGCCGTGCTTCGTTTTGCCGGCACGAAACCCGCCGGGGAGATTCGGGCCGAAATGGACCGATACGAGGCAGAGCGCCGCAGCCGCCATCATTTCGATTTCCCGAGCTGCGGCTCCACATTCAGGAACAACTACGATGCCGGTCGGCCGAGCGGTCGGATATTCGAAGAACTCGGCTTCAAGGGGGCGCGGGAAGGGGGAGCCGCGGTCAGCGACCACCATGCCAACTTCATTTTCAACACCGGAGGAGCCTCTTCATCCGATGTGCTTGCTCTTGCGGCGAAAATGAGAAAGGATGCCCGGGAAAAAGCCGGCGTGCCGCTCGAACTGGAAGTCGAATGCTCAGGGCTTTTCCGGAGAACGGAGCTTGAGGCGTGCGGCGTGCATTCACGGCCTGCCGCAGGGATGGACGGCAAGGCATGGGCGGGTCTGCTCTGGCAGCCGGGCGAGGATCCCGCAGAGGGAGGAGTGGTGGAGTGCTTTCCCGAAACGCTCCTGCAGGGCTGCCTGACCGGCTATTCCGGCACAGACCTGGCCTTTCCACCGGGGATCGGCATTCATGTCGAGCAGCTCGTTTGCCTCCGGGATGCCCGTCTGAATCCGTCGCAGCCGTTTCTGAAATGGACGACAGGGGCGGAGTCGGGAGCACTCTGGCAGGGCATCCCGGACGGCGGCATTTCAGTACCGGGAAGTTTTGCCGACGAGCTGTGGAAAAATCCGGTATCGGAACTCTTTATCGGGCAGGGGGAGTCCGGGCGCGGATACCTTGAATTCGAGATGCAGCCTTCGGGAAACTGGCTGGCACTGCGTTTCAGCGACCGGAGAGTAAGGGCTGCAGTATCCGGCAGGCTTTCCGGGGAGCCATGGACGGGGGATGTGGAGCGTTTCGTGCTTCCGGGAGCCTTCGGCATGACTTTTTCGTTCCGGCTTGTGGAGCCTTTTTTACAGCGCGACACCCTTTCGCTTCAGTGCTGTGCAGCGCCGGGAGAAGCTCGTTACGGATTGTTTCCATGGTGGAATGCCGCCGGAGAAAAACCCGATTTCCATCAGCCTGACCGGTTTTACCGGATCAGGCTCCGATAGCAGAATAAAGGCGGATGTTTTGTACATTACCGTAAAGACTCCGGGGTTTAAACCGGTTACCTAATTTCCTCCTACAGCATCCTGTTCCATGCCGAAGTATTTCAGTGCGATCTTTTCGTTCGTATTCCTGCTCATCCTGCTTCAGGGGTGTGATCTGTTTTTCGGAAAAACCGTTGAGGGCCGTCTCGATATGGAGGTCGCTCTCCGCGGGTTTTCGCTGGAACACGGGGTCGATATCGACAACAGGAATTTCATCGTGCAGGACGGTATAGCCTACGAGCTTGTCTTTCTTGCCGATACAAGGCTGAAGAACTTTTCGGCTTCATCCGAAGGCGTCGCCGTTCCGGTGCCCGCAGGACTTGGCGCCGTAAGACTTGAACCAGGAGCCCTGTACCGGGTAAAAGGCAAGCCGGGAACTACCGGTGAACGGTACCGGAATTTTCCCGTCATGCTTCTGCAGCTCCGCTCGATCGAATACCTCGGTTCAGGTAAAGGCGGCGACGGGCTGCATATCCGTTTTTAGCCTTACAGGTCTCCCGCAGGCATCCTTGCAACCTCGGCAGCGGTGAAAACCGGTCCCTCCTTGCAGATGTACACCGAACCGACATTGCATCTTCCGCATTTGCCGACGCCGCATTTCATGCGGTTTTCAAGCGTGGTATAGACATGCTCCTCATTGAAGCCGAGCTTTCCCAGAGAGATCAGGGTGAACTTGATCATTACCGGAGGCCCGCACAGCACGGCGACGCAGTTTTCCGGCGAAGGAGCGGCCTCTTCCAGCACCGAGGGTACGAATCCGACCCGGTGCTGCCAGTCAGCAGACTCTCCACCCGGATCGACCGTAAGAACCAGTTCGATATCGCTGCGATTCTGCCACTCTTCAAGCTCGTGCTTGTAGACCAGATCGGCGACGGTTCTTGCACCGTAGACGATGGTCACCCTGCCGAATTTGTCGCGCTGGTCGAGGCACGACCAGATAACGCTGCGAGTCGGCGGCAGGGCGATGCCGCCGGCGATGAAAAGAAGGTTTTTGCCGTAGAACTCCTCGATGGGAAACCGGTTGCCGTAGGGACCCCGGTAGGTTACCAGATCGCCTACCTCGGCACTGGCAAGCGAGGAGGTTACCCTTCCCGACTGGCGGAAGGTGCACTCGATATACTCTTTGCGGGTTTCCGGACTGGCTACGCAGAAGGTGCTTTCACCTTCGCCGAAGATGCCGTAAAGCCCGAACATGCCGGTGCGGTAGGTCTGTCTGAAGCGTTCGTGCTCGACCGGGTCCTGAAACTCCAGCCGCAACGTCTTGACGCCGGGAGCCTCGTCGCGCTTCCCGACGACGTTCATGATTGCCGGCCTGTAGATGTTCTCCTGTCCGTTCTGTGTATTGTCTGTCACTTCGATAATTTTGTTATCTCTTGCAAGGTTTCTGTTATGCCCATGTCAACGGGACACTCGCGGGTACATCGTCCGCATCCGCTGCAGCTGTTGAGGCTGAATTTTCCGGGAAAATAGTTGAATTTATGCATGATGCGCTGCCTCCACCTGGCTGATTGCGTCGAACGGGGATTGTGCCCCGAGGTGTGCATGGTAAAGAGCGCAAAGGAACAGCTGTCCCAGTTTTTTCTCCGTATTCCCGTATAGGTGTCGCCTTCATCCTGAAAATCGAAACAGTGGCAGGTCGGGCAGAGGAAGGTGCAGGTGCCGCAGCCGATGCAGCGCATCGATATCTCTTTCCAGAAATGGCTTTCAAAATTCTCCGGGTTCTGCAGCCACTCACGACAGGCTTCGAGATCGAATTTTACCGGCACGTCGGCCGGCGGCAGCGGCTTTGCGGCTTCCTTTTCCAGCAGCGCCTCTATGCGGCTCAGGGCTTCGCTTCCCCGCTGACTCAATTCCTCGACCAGCCATCCCCGGTTCCCCTCGAGCGGGCGGAGCAGGATATCCGATCCCAGGGTGCTGTCCGGAGCGAGCTTCAGTGAGGTACACATGCAGAATTCGTCAGCGGCCGTACAGGCGATCGTGACAATGACGGTTTCGTTTCTCCGCCTGAACCAGTAGGAGTCCTTGTAATCCCATCCGAAAAGGGGATCGTCGATGGCCATCGCCGAAGCGTCGCAGGGCCGGGCTCCGAAAACGATTCTCTGGCGTTCGGGGGGAAGATACTCTTCGGTATCGATCTGCTGCTTGCCGATCCGGTAGCGGAACATCGGCTCAGTCTGGGGAAAAAAGAGGTCCTTGAGGGTTCTGCCCGGCAGGATTGCGCCCAGATCAAGCTCATCGGCTTTTTCAATTGCAGCGAACTGTGATATGTTGTTTTTGCTTACAGGACCGATGACCTCGAAACCCGCAGCATGCCATCTGGTGATGCAGTCGTCGAGCCTGTCGCGTAAAAGGATTTTTGTCATACAGATTACTTAGAGGATAAAGGTCTCGGGATCGTCCTTTTTGAAACTTGCCAGCACCGGTTCCTGGGTGTGGCTCATGCCCGAGAAATAATCGAAAGCTTCAAGCACCTCCTGGGCCATTCTCCGGTTGATGAGCCGGAGCGGGATGTTGACGGGACAGGCCCGGTCGCATCCTCCGCATTCGACGCACCTGCCGGAAAGATGGAAAGCCCTCACCAGATTCCACTCGAAATTTCCCAGGGTGTGCGACGAGGTCTGCACCCATTGCGGCTGATTGTTGTCGACGATGCATCGCTTGCAGTAGCACATCGGGCAGACCTGACGGCAGGCGTAGCATTTGATGCATTTTGCGAATTCCGCCTGCCAGAACGCAAACCGTTCCTCAGGGGTCATCCCTTCGATTTTCTCGACCAGCTCCTGCTCTTCGGGAGTCGAACGACGCTCTTTCAGGGTGGAGATCAGGGCGGAGAAATCACTGACACTGCTGCCCTGGAGAGGGGTGAGCGAACCGTTTTCGTCACTGAAGCCGAGAATGACGATCTGAAGGGGGTCGAGCTGTGATTCGGCGGCAAGGATATTGACGCTTCGGATGCCCTCCGGCCGCAGAAAGATGCCGACTTTCTTTCTGTCGCTCAAAAGGCCTTCGCTGACAAGATATCCCGAAAGGTTCGCGTCGCAGGCCTGGTCAACCTGCAGCAGTCCGGCGTCTTCGGCCGAGCGGATAAACAGGGCCCGGCGCCGGTCGGGGGTCGAGCCGGCTCCGTAACCGATAATGATTTTCACTTCGCCCGATGCGAGCAGCTCCGCGGCTCTTTTTCTGTACTGTTCCTGTATACTCATTGCAGATGGTAAGAATTTAAAGCGAAACCGGAGCTTCGGTTTCATGGATCATGGCCTTGTACTGGTCGAACGGGCCGAGTTTGCGGATATCTTCGGTCAGGCTGCTGATGAGTTCGGCGAATTTTACCCCTTCGGCGGCGCTGATCCAGGAAAATCTGATCCGCTCGAGCGGAATGCCGGTGAAGTTCAGCAGGGCGCGGAACACCGTCCACCGCCGCCGCGCATGATAGTTGCCCTGAGTGAAATGGCAGTCGCCCGGATGGCAGCCGCTCACCAGCACGCCGTCTGCCCCTTTCTGCAGCGCCTTGAGAATGAACATCGGGCTGATCCTTCCCGTACAGGGAAGCCGCACCATGCGGATGTTAGGGGGGTATTTCAGGCGACTGGTGCCAGCGAGATCCGCTCCGGCATAAGTGCAGTAGGTACAGACAAAGGCAACGATTTTCGGTTCGAATGGTTCGCTCATACGTTCGGTTTGTTGGTTCGTTTTTTCCGCCCGGCTAAAGTCCCATGACTTCGGCGAATATCTGTTTTTCGGTGAACCCAGCCAGATCGATGCTGTTCGACCTGCAGAAGGTCACGCAGGTGCCGCATCCCTGGCAGAGACCCGGATTGATGAAGGCCACCCGCCTGATGATCTCCCCGGAACGGCTGAGAATATCCTTTTTTTCAATGGCATTGTACGGACAGGCCAGGGTGCATCCCCAGCAGCCCGAACAGGTCGATTCGTTGTTGACGGCGATTACCGGTTCGCGTTCGAGCTGGTTGTGGCTGAAGAGGCCGATCACCTTGCTTGCGCAGGCCGATGCCTGGGAAACCGAGTCCGGAATGTCCTTGGGCGACTGGCACGCACCGGCCAGAAAAATACCGGCAGTTGCGGTTTCGACAGGGCGGAGCTTGAGGTGGGCCTCGTTGTAGAAACCGTATTCGTCGCAGCCGATGCCGACAACTTTCGCGAACTCCCTTGCGTCGGGCTGCGGCGTTATGGCCGTAGCGAGCACCACCATGTCGGCGGCGATTTCAACGGGTTTTCCGAGCAGGGTATCGACACCGCGCACCATGAGCTTGCCGTTCTCCTTCCAGACCTTGCTGACACGGCCCCTGAGGTAGGAGGCTTCATCCTCCTCGATGGCCCGGCGGGTGAATTCGTCGTACCCTTTGCCGGCTGCCCTGATATCCATGTAAAAAACATGGGCTTTGCCGCCGTCTACCTTGTGCGCATAGAGCATGGCGTGCTTGGCGGTGTACATGCAGCATATTTT